>JASLRF010000201.1 GCA_030744095.1 Pirellulaceae bacterium
TGGTCGCGCCGGTTCCCATGCACTGGACCAGGAGAATCACTCGTGGAACCAATCCATCAGAGGTTTTGGCAGAAATAGTGGCCAGTAAAATGGGGATTCCAGTGGCCTCGGACCTCCTGCGTTGTCGCCGTAAGACAAGGAAGCAAGGCATGTTACTGCCAGACCAGCGACGTAGAAACGTCCGCGAAGCCTTTTCGGCATCTACGGGGTACGATATTAGAGACGCTTGTGTGCTGCTAATTGACGACGTGATGACCACCGGAGCAACTGGCAACGAACTTTCCAGAATGCTGCGGCGGGCCGGTGCCAAGCGGGTTTCGGTGGCGGTTGTGGCCCGAGGAACTGGTTAAGCCCGAAGATGCGCAGACGCGTAGGCTGGCAAACAACGTGTCTGGGCGGCCTGCGCAGGGGCGGCGGAAACCGCCAGATTTCCAAGCTGCCGGAACCTGCCACACTTGCTGACGGCCTGAAAATGCAATTTCGACGAAGATCGACGCTCAATTTGTCCAAGGATTTGAGCAAACAGGTGTCCAAGGTCTTGTAGCTTTGGCCGCCTGACGAACAATGAGATAGAGACCGTGACCCACGCAGAAATCAGTTGGTCACTTAACCACGAGACTCACCACCAACCCACATGACACCCTCACCTCCAGAATCTGCGATCGCCGCTCCCAAGAAACGGATCCATCCGTTTCGGAGCGCTGTGTTGCGCGGACTGGCGATCGTGATGCCTCCGCTGCTGACCATCGTCTTGTTCATTTGGGCCTGGTCCATAATTGAGCATTATGTGCTGGTACCGATCGAAGGCGCCGCGGAACATGTCATTGTGTCTTGTTCGTTCCAGACGCTCGCGGAACCACCGGCCGATCTGGTTGGTGGTACGAAAGAGGGTGGTGAACTGGTCTCCTTCAAACTCAACAACCGTCTGTTCACAAGAGCCTCTGAGCGCGATTGGTTGTTTGGTCGTTACGATAAGGGCGATTGGGTCGGTCGTTACAGCTCGGAATATGTCAAGCGAGAGCACCTGCAGCGGTGGATTGTGTTGCCGATGTTCCTCTCGGTGTTTTTGCTGATCTTGTATTTTCTGGGCAAGTTCGTGGTCGCTGGCGTCGGTCACTTTTTTGTTGGACTGGGCGAGGCACTGATTCGCCGCTTGCCGCTGATCAACAATGTCTATTCGTCGGTCAAACAGGTGACGGATTTCGTCTTTAGCGAACGGGAGATTGAATTCAATCGCGTCGTCGCCGTCGAATATCCGCGCAAGGGGGTTTGGTCGGTCGGATTTGTGACAGGCGAGAGCATGTTGGATATCGCCGCAGTCGCCAACGAGCCGGTGCTGAGCGTGTTGATGCCCACTTCCCCGATGCCCGCAACTGGGTTTACGATTACGGTTCGCAAGAGCGAAGCCGTCGATCTGAACATCACTGTTGACCAGGCCATTCAGTTCATCGTCAGTTGTGGTGTGGTGATTCCGCCGCAACAGATCCAAAAGGCCTCGATTCCGTACCAGATTTCCGCGGTGATCACAAATAATCCCGGTGGAAATGGTCAACATGGAAACGGAGAAAATGCCGAGCAGCAAACCGAAGGCTCTGTCGATGCCGCTGAATGAAACTCGTTTGCGGTTAGGCACGCGCGGTAGTGCTTTGGCACGCTGGCAAGCAGAGTGGGTGACGGAGCAACTGCACACGGCCGGCGTGGTCGTGGAACAGGTTTTGATTACGACCAGCGGCGATGTCACGTCAGGTCCAATCAACGAGGTCGGCAGCCAAGGCCTATTCACGAAGGAGATTCAGCGGGCACTACTGGACGATCGGATCGACGTGGCCGTCCACAGTTTGAAAGACCTGCCGACCGAATCGGTCGCAGGGCTCGCGTTATCAGCTGTTCCGCCGCGAGCCGACGTTGGCGACGCTTTCGTGTCAAAGCGGTTTGCAGGCTTGGACGACCTGCCCCGTCGCGCTCGGGTTGGCACAGGCAGTCGGCGGCGGCAATCGCAACTCTTGCATCTACGGCCGGACCTCATGGTGGCCGACATCCGTGGCAACGTTGATACACGGTTGCAAAAATTGGATGCTGGCGAATATGACGCGATCATCCTAGCGCAGGCAGGTCTGAGCCGCTTGGGCTTGACCGACCGCATCACGCAGCGGCTTTCACCGGACCAGATGTTGCCCGCAGTCGGACAGGGCGCACTGGGAATCGAAACCCGCACCAGCGACGAAACAACGATCGCCGCCATCGCGGTCCTAGACGACGCATCGACCCGAGCGGCCGTCACCGCCGAACGGATGCTGCTGGCAACATTGTTGGGCGGATGCCTGGCACCGGTCGGCGCGTGGGCACGAGTCGACGGTAAGGCGTTGACTCTGGACGGCGTTGTGTTGAGCACCGATGGCAGGCAACGAATCGCAACACAGCTCACCGATGAACTGATAGCGGCCGCCAGAATCGGCCAACACGCGGCTGAGAAACTGCTGGCCCAGGGTGCCGCCGACCTGATCGCTGCAGCTCGCAACTAGTTCGATCCCCTTCATGCTTTTGGCCTCATGTCGGCATCCAAACAATCCTATCGTTACACCGTCTGGTGGTCACTGGCGCTGACCTTCATCATCGAACTGGTCACCGTCGTGCTGCGGTTTGGGCTGCAACTGGATTCGACGCGCGACACCGCGTCCACGATCGGGCGGCTCACATTTGGGATTCGCATTCATCATGGCTATTGCGGTCTGGCCTTGATGCTCGCGGCCTGCTTCTTGATTTCTCGTTTTCCGCGGCTCGCGCGGTGGGGGTTGATCATCGGGCTGGCACTGGTGCTGAGTGACCTGATTCACCATTTCCTGGTGCTCTGGCCGCTGACCGGGAGCCCGCATTTTGATCTGACGTATCCGCCCCGTTAGGCGCGGCAGGCCCAACGGGCTCGACGTCGTCTTGCACTCGCTCGTCCGCCGATGTTGGTTTGAGCTTATCTGCCCTGCCCTGAGTCCAGCGAATCAGACCTTCCAACCGTTGTTTGCCTCGAGCGTAGTAGATCGCATCCAACGTTGCCAAATGTTCGCGAAACCGCAGCTTGCGGGCCGCCTCCCGATTGGCGCGCGGTGTTATCAGCCGCTCCGCGACCATCTGTTCGAGTAACGCGTCGGCGATCAGTTGGTGTCCACTAATGGTGGGGTGGATATGATCCAGCAACATTTCGTCGCCGGTGATTTGATTTGGCACGCGTGAGTCGAATAACGCGCGAACATCGACCAACGGCGTGCGAGTTTGATTGGCGACCCGCGCCAGCGCGGCGTAGAGCGGCGTGGTCATCCGCAACGGGCAAACGTCTTCTTCGACGGCGCGCACCAGCGCTTGCCGAGCCAATGCCGGCCTGCGTTGTGACAATAGAGTGTTGCCTAGCAGGTAATGAGCGCCGGCATGGCGGTCGTCAAGGGCAATCGCCTGGCGTAGCAGGTCGGCTCGTCGATCGAGTTGCCTTTCGTCTTTGGCCTGCTCCCACAGTTGCTCGAACTGGGATCTCCGCATCGGCGACAACGTCTCCAAGTTGGTAAACTTGAACGGAGGGCAGTCCTTCAGGTTGCTAGTGGGATTGACCAGCAGCAGCGGCACGTTGGCTTGCCGCGCCATCACGACCATGCGATGTAGATTGAATTCGTAGTGCGCGGCGACGTCACGGTGCCACGCGTCGTCGCGGTGATAGTCATCAAGGCCGCCACGGTAATCCAGAAGCGCATCCACTTCCAAGCTCAATTGTGCTTGTCCTACTCCAGGCTGCACAGCCACTTGTTGCGAGCTGCTGACGTGGTTGGCCGCGTCTCGCGACAACCACGCGAGTCTGCAGAGATTGTAGAATTGCCATCGCGACGACCAACCGTGTAGTCGTGCGATCAACTGTGGAGTTTGCTTGACGGACTGATACGCACGGTCTTCCAGGAACTCGTTGTGTCCTGTGTAGACAACAAACAAATCAGGCTGGTAGGCGAGAAGCTCGCGCATGATCGGTGCCAGGCGATAGCTGGCATAGGAGATGCCCCCGCAATTGACCACTTTCCAATCGCGGCGATCGTCCGTCGCATGGAGGCTTAATTCGAGCCAGGTCGTAAAGGAAGTCTCGATGGCATACGGACGCCCCTGTACGGTCGAACCACCCAAACAGAAGATTCGGAATTCACGTTCGCCTTTATCGGCCGCGAACGAGTCAGGTCGAAAATAGGCTTGGCGCGAGCGAGCGATCTCGTAACGTTTGGTCGCTTCATTCAAAGCAAAAAGTGGACGTTCCGCCGCAAAGCCGACAAACGGATCACTGGCTTCCTCGACGAGCCCCCAGCCATTGGCCCGGCAAATCAATTCGGCGACCAGCAACGGTGATAATCCAATCACAACCGCCGCCAACCGGAATAGGATCCGGGCCTTCAATCGTCGTTGGGCGCGTGTTGCAGGTGATGTCGACATGGCCTCATTCTACGCAGAAGTCAGGCGACACGCTCGGGTCTGATCGCTCTCGAACTACGTAGCGAGGCTGTGCCTCGGGCCCACACGAGCTATCGTTCGATTGCGGTGACCCGCTCCGCGACCAACCTGCGGTCGGTGCCCGTCGCTGAAAGCTTGACTCATTTGTCAAGAAAAACCTGATACGAGCTTTCTAGCGGAGGCAAGTCGCTTAGCGCATGAGCGATAACCCATCGTCCACATCGACTCTCGCCTTCGATTCCGGCAGTGTGCCTTTGGACTGCACCAACGCGCGTTGCCAGTTCACCCCCAACATCACGCAATTGATGCCGGATCCGATTCCGAGCATGCCGATATTGTCATTGGCGCCCACGTGGCCCTGTTCGATGCCTGCAGCCATCGTGATGGGCAAAGCGACGGATCCAGTGTTGCCAAGCCACTCGAGTGTGGAATAGTCGCGAGCTGTATCCAGGCCAAGAGATTCGAGCATCAGCTTTCGGTGTGCCGCCCCGACTTGATGACAGAACGTCTTCTGAATGTCTTCGACCGTCCAGTCAACATCCGCAAGAAATCGTTCGAAGGTGGCAGCACCCGTCGCCACACCTTCGCGCATCAACTGTTCGGCATCCGTCTCCATCAAGGGCCGCATGCCCGTACCGACTGCCTCGTCTTGATCACTGTGACAGAGCTGATGAAATTGTGTGTTGGCTCGCACCTGGGCGACGAGTAATCGATTGTCCGTCTGACTCAGTTCGCGATCGCTCAGGAGCATGGCACAGCTCCCCGATCCGATGGTGAGCGAAGCGACAGCACTCTTGATCTGGTTGCGCGTGATTGACGCGTCACGGTTCAATGCATCGATTGTTGTTTCGACCAGTTGGCGGCTACTCTCAGTGCCGACCACGAGGCCAGCACGGATTTGGCCAAGCTCGATCATGTTGGCGATCTGAATCAAGCCGTTGAGCAGTCCGAGACAGGCGTTGGAAACATCGTAGATGACACAGTCGTCAGGCAATCCTAGATGATGATGCACGGTGCTCGCCGTGGCTGGTTCCAGATAGTCGCGACAGACCGAGGCATGAATCAACGCGCCAATGTACTTACGTTCAATGCCTGCGGCGTCAATTGCTAAACTCGCGCTCTCGATGCTTTTTTGGCTGGGCAACACGCCGTGATCCCAGAACCTCCGCTGGCGAATTCCCGTCATCAATTCCAAACGACCTTCGGGAAGCCGCAGCCGCTGGTAGAGCGGTTTCAAACGCAATTCGATGTCGTCCGAAGTCACAATCTCGTCAGGCAGTGTGTAACCGAAGGACTCCAGACAGACATTTCGATATTGCATTGGGAAAACGTCACCGTAAGAATCGTGGCGGGGATGCTGGACGAGTCCTTCAAAATAGCGGTTTCCAGCGGGCTCGTAAACCGTCGGTGCCCTCGCGAAACCGCTTGATAGGCTGACGCCCTGCATACCTGGAATTCAAAGCGCAGCGGTTGTGCTGCCTGTTGCGGCCTGGGGCAGAGAATCGTCACGTTCGTGCTAGCACGATTGGCGTGCTTGCACAAGATCTAGTGGCTGGCGGGACGACAGGCCAAATATAAGGTCTGTTGCTTTACTCGTTATGAAATCACGTTACACTTCGCCCGACTTTTGACTCCCTTACAAAGACATTGGCACTGTTTCGAAAAGGAATACGACGAGGCAACTAACTCCGGCGTCGTGCCCAGGAAGGGCGCGCTACCACCGGTCAAGCATCCCACCTAAGCTTGCCGTCGGTCAGGGACGATGGAAGGCGACAGTTCACGTTGCTGTCGTACATCTTTTGTTTTTCTCTCGCTCGGCACGTCCGCGAAAAGCGGAAATCGGAAGCTGCCAGCATGGTGCGCACCAGTCTCTTCCAAAGACCTACTGCCAGAAGCCTCGCGAAAAAAGTGTCAGGGAATTTGGGACACTTCTTGTGTCGGAAAAAGGGAGTTTTTGATGACGACCAAACCGATCATTGGGATCAATGCGGATTACCGGGCTGCTCGTAAGGACGCGCCAGCCTTCTCTTATCTGTGCGAAGGTTACTACGAATGCATTATCAAGGCGGGCGGTATTCCCGTTGTCTTACCGTTGCAGCAAGAGGAAGCCGATCTGGCTCGCGTGCTGGATAAGTTGGAAGGGTTTGTCTTGATCGGCGGGCAGGACTTGGATCCCCGTCGTGATGGTTTCATGTTGCATCCAACGGTCCGAGTCATGGAAGAGAAACGGGAACTGTTCGATCGGCGATTGATTCGCCTTGTCGCCGATAAGCGACTTCCTGTTTTCGGTATAGGAGTTGGTATGCAACTGCTCAACGTGTCGCAGGGTGGCAACTTGTTCCTGCACATTCCGGAAGATCTTCCGGACGCAATTCCGCACAAGGATCTCCAGGACACGGGTCACCGGCACGGTTTGGATGTAACGCCCGATTCACTGATGGACCGCGTCTACGGCGATGGCGAGATACGCGTCAACAGCATGCATCATATGGCGGTGGATGAAGTCGCACCGGGGTTCGTCGCGACAGCCCGTTGTCCCGATGGCGTAGTCGAAGCGATCGAAAGCGAGATCGAGGGTTGGTTCGCGCTCGGTACGCAGTTCCACCCAGAGGCCGGTTCTTCGTCTGCGTTGGATGTGCGGATCTTTGAAGAATTCGTCGATGGCATCACAGCGCCAAAACCGGAAATGCAGCCCGTGGCGGCGTAGGTTCCCGCGGCATCAATAGTGAGACTATGCCCGTCTAACACAGACCCTACGTCCGCGTTCG
>JASLRF010000202.1 GCA_030744095.1 Pirellulaceae bacterium
CCGCCCCCATGTTCGGAGTGCGTTGGCGTTGGAACGTGACGCGGGCATTGGCCGTGTTGCGAAACCAGGCAGGCAAGAAAGTCCCACCCCATCTACAGCGATTCCGTTCCGACGATCTGCTGGCCGCCGCGTTTCCAGAAACGGTGGGATGTTTGGAGAACCACCAGGGGGATGTCGAAATCCCGGACCATCCATTGGTCCGTCAGACGATGCACGATTGCCTGACCGAGGCGATGGATGTCGAGCGATGGGTCGACGTCCTGCGCGAGGTGCAGGAGGGCGACGTTCATTTGACGGCTCGCGACTCGCGCGAACCGTCGCCGTTTTGCTACGAGTTATTGAACGCAAATCCGTACGCATTCTTGGACGACGCGCCACTGGAAGAGCGGCGAACACGCGCCGTCGCTACGCGCCGCGGTTTTACCGCCGCAGATGTCCGCGATCTGGCTCGCCTCGATCCGGACGCCATCGCCGCTGTTCGCCAGGAAGCTTGGCCTCTAGTGCGAGATGCGGACGAACTACACGACGCACTGTTGGGGATGACGTTGTTGGCGGCCGATGAAGGTGCTCCCTGGCGGCCGTGGTTTGAAGCATTGGTCGATGCTGGTCGAGCCACAACGATTAGCGCAGGTGATCTTCAATTCTGGATTGCCACTGAGTCCTGGCCCGCCGTGCGGGCGCTCTTTCCCCATGCGACCGTGACGCCGCACGTCAATCTTCCATTGGATTTGGAAAAGACCGTTGATCGCGTGGACGCTCTGGGCGAGGTCTTGCGAGGTCGATTGCAAGTCTGCGGACCGGTCACTGGGCAAGATCTTGCTCGAAAATATGGGATTCCCTTCAACCAGATCAATGCGTCGCTGGAGGTGCTAGAAGGTCGCGGCATTGTGCTGCGAGGCCAGTTCGAAGAACTTTCCGCCAAGAAAGACGATGTAGCAGATATTCAGTGGTGCGACCGTCGATTGTTGGCGCGCATCCACCGCCGTACGATGGACGGTTTGCGCCGCCGCATCAAGCCTGTGTCGCCCGAAGAGTTCGTGCGGTTCTTGGCGCGACATCATCGGTTGACGAGCGATATCCTCTGGGCGGGCCAAGTGGGTGTTCGCGAAGCCGTTTCGCAGCTCCAAGGATTTGATCTTCCAGCGGGACTGTGGGAATCGGCGATACTCGCCGCACGGGTCGACCAGTACGATCCGCAGTGGCTCGATCAGTTGTTCCTTGCTGGAGAAGTAACCTGGGGTAGACTCCGCCAGCAACACCGAGACGAAGAGAAATTATCCCGTGCCGCGATCACGCGCGCGATGCCAATTTCGCTCATCCTCCGCAGCGACTTAAGTTGGCTGTTGCCGCGTGACGGCGACCAGGCCAACGACCCACAGCAGGAGACGAGCGGTCGTGGTCTGAGTTCACGTGCAAGCCGCGTGTTTGAAGCGCTTCGATCCAAGGGCGCTTTGTTCTTCGCGGAATTGGCCGCCGTCACCGACATGTTGCCGACCGAATTTGAAGAGGCATTGCGCGAACTGGCTGCGGCGGGGCTGGTGACATCGGACGCGTTTGCCCCGATCCGCAGCATGGTCACCGCGCGCCGATCAAGTCGTCATCGGCAGACGAGACGCACGCGAATCAGTGGTGTCGCCGCGAGTGCGATTGGTGCGCCGAGCGGTCGTTGGTCCTGCTTCCCCGGCCACCTCGGCTCGCCACCGGAGAACGAGCAACGCATCGAAAACTGGTGCAGGTTGTTGCTGCGTCGTTACGGCGTTGTCTTCCGTGATTTATTGGCACGCGAATCCACCGCTCCTTCCTGGCGAGAGCTAGTGTACATGTATCGGCGGATGGAATTGCGTGGCGACGTACGAGGTGGTCGGTTTGTTAGCGGTGTGGGAGGCGAGCAGTTTGCTGATGAGGCTGTGGTCGAGCCTTTGAGGGCCATGCGCGAAACCGACGCCGATGATGCTTGGCTACTGATTTCCGCCGTCGACCCGCTAAACCTTAACGGCATAGTTACCGATGGCCCCCGTATCTCGGCGATGCACAAGAACGCGGTGATTCTGCAAAACGGAAGATGTGTCGCGGCCAAACAAGCAGACCAGATCGTGTTCTTCGAGCACGTTTCGCAGGACATTGCGGCGGTAATGCGGCGGGCTTTGCAAACGGGTCGCGTTGACCCGGCGTCGCATATACGTCAAGAATGGGTTGATGGAAAGTCGCGACGAGCCAAGCCAAAAAGCGAGATTCCTATCATTCCATCACGGACGATGAGGCAATGACCATGATGCAGGGTTGGCAGGGCACGGAAGATCTGTCTGACGACGCACTTCAAGCGGTCGAAGACCGCACGCGCGAGATCGGTCGCTACGTATTCGACCATCTCGACAAGCAACGCCCTTATTTCCTCCAGCGACGCTGGTGGGATGACCGCATCATGGACCTCGCCATGAAGGACGAAGCGGTCAAGGTTCAGCTGTTCCGATTTGTCGATGTGCTGCCGATGTTAGGTAGCAGCGACGCGGTTGTGGGGCACTTGAACGAATATCTTTCGGATGTTCGCGATCAATTGCCGAGGCCGCTGGGCGCCGCCCTGGGGATCGCGCGGCGGACGTCGCTCACGCGTGGCGCCGTCGCGCGGGCTGCCAAACTGAGCGCCATGGATATGGCCCGCCGCTTTATTGCGGGAACAAACACCGACGAGGTTGTTGCCGCCGCACAGCGCGAACGCAAGCTCAATCGTGGATTCACGCTCGACATTCTAGGCGAGGCCGTCATCAGCCACGTCGAAGCGGATCGGTTCTGTGGTGCGTACGTCGAGCTAATCGAGACCATCGCTCCTCAAGTAAACCGTTGGGCGGAGAATGCGCATATCGATCAAGGTGTATTGGGGCCGCTGCCGCGTATGAACCTGTCGATCAAGCTGTCCGCGCTCGATTGCAAGTTCGACGCGGTCGATCCCGAGGGGACGCTCGAGCGTGTCGGTGCGAAGCTGCGGAAGTTGCTCAGGATCGCTCGCAACCATCAAGCCTTTGTCAATGTCGACATGGAATCGTACGACAAGAAGGATCTGACGTTGCTGATCTTCAAACAGATTCTGGGTGAGGACGAGTTTTGTGATGTTGGCGATATTGGGATTGTCGTGCAATGTTATTTGCGAGATGCAGGTCGCGATCTGATTGACCTGGCCGATTGGGCTCGGCAGCGCGGAAAGCCGGTTTGGGTGCGGCTGGTTAAGGGAGCGTATTGGGATTACGAAACGATCCACGCCGGTGCCCAGCGATGGCCGATACCTGTGTATCAGCAGAAGTGGCAGTCGGATGCGTGTTTTGAACGAGCGACTCGCTTCGTAATGCAAAACGTCGACCACCTGCGACCTGCTTTGGGCACGCACAATATCCGATCGATGGCGCACGGAATCGCCGTTGCGGAACAGCTGGGGCTGCCGAAAAACGCATTTGAATTTCAGATGCTGTATGGAATGGCAGATGCCGAAAAACGCGTACTCGCCGAACTGGGTCACCGTCTCCGCGTTTACATGCCCTACGGCGAGCTGATCCCAGGCATGGCCTACCTGGTGCGCCGGCTGCTGGAGAATACGTCGAACGATTCGTTTCTCCGCGCGGGTTCCGCCGACAACGCGGCAACGGAAGAGCTCTTGACTAACCCACTGACCGTTGGTGCGGACAGCACTCGGTCAACCGAGGAAGAATTGCCCAAGGAAAACATGCCCGAGAACGACATGACCGATCAAGATATCGCAGCAAAGGGATCGACTACCCCACTGGCCGCCACGTTTGCGAATGAACCATTGGTTGATTTTGCGTGCCAGGAAAATCGAACATCAATGCGGCAGGCGCTTGATCAAGTGAAAGCACAACTAGGTCAAACGGTTCCGTTGCTGATCGGAAGTGAATCGATCGAGACTGACGAGATATTAGAGTCGCTCGACCCTTCAGTTACTTCGCGCGTCGTGGCAGAGGTTGCAACGGCCAGCGTGTCGCAAGTGGCCGACGCGGTTGCCGCGGCGCGAGGGGCGCTGGCATCATGGCGGGATTGTGGTGCCCTCGAGCGTGCAAAGCTGATTCGTGCTGCAGCGCAACGGATGCGCGACCGGTTCTTCGAATTGGCCTCCTGGGAGATCTATGAGTGTGGCAAGAGCTGGCGCGAAGCGACGGCGGACGTCTGCGAAGCGATCGATTTTTGCGAATACTATGCAAAGGGTGCGATCGCACTGGAAAGAGAAGCTGGCGCGGATGTTCCGGGTGAAGAGAATCGTTTTGAATACCGTCCGCGCGGTGTTGTGGGTGTGATTGCGCCATGGAATTTTCCACTTGCGATCGT
>JASLRF010000203.1 GCA_030744095.1 Pirellulaceae bacterium
ATTGTCCAAAATGGCCGGACCAGACGGGGCAATCCCGTGCCGAATGACACACCCGCTTGGTCAGATTTGATCTGGATGAAATAATGGGGCCTGCGTCCATTTGCGGGGCGACTTCTCAAGCCCACGCTCATCACAAACAACACGACTCCCCGATCAATAGGCACCCCTTCAAACGGACACCCCTTATGAAATACCGACTTCTGGCCTTCACGATATTGCTTGGAACACTGGTCTCTACCACGCACGCCACAGAACTTGCGTTGGAAAAAGGTGACCACATCTGTCTGGTCGGCAATGCGTTGGGCGAACGGCTGCAGCATCAGAATCATTGGGAGACGTTGCTCTACCTGCGGTTTCCAAACCAAGATCTGTCGGTACGGAATCTGTGTTTTCCGGGTGACGAGCCATACGAACGAATCCGGTCTCAGAATTTTGGCGAGCCCGACAAGCACCTAACTCATAGCCAGGCCAGTGTTGTCCTGTTCTTTTTTGGGTTCAACGAGTCGTTCGCTGGCACAGACGGGCTAGACGCCTTCGCAGCGGACGTGGAGAAACTGGTCAAGGAAACAAAGACCAAAAACTACAGCGGCAAGGGAGCACCCAGGATGGTGCTCGTTTCGCCCATCGCGTTCGAAAATACTGGCGACGCCAACCTTCCGGATGGCAAGGAGCACAACGCACGCTTGGCTGCCTATGCCAAAGCGCTGGCCGAGGTTGCTGACGCAACCGATGTCGGATTCGTCGACGCGTTCACACCAACCAAATCACTGTTTGAGAATACCGAAGAGCAACTGACGCTCGACGGCGCGCACCTCAACGCGGCTGGTTACGAAGCGTTTGCTCCGATTTTGGACCAAGGCCTGTTCGGCACGGTGCAAACTGACGCAAAGTTGTTTGCGGCGGTCAAGGCTGAGGTCGACGACAAGAACTTCCACTGGTGGCACCGTTATCGTGCCGTCAATGGCTACTCGATTTATGGAGCGCGCGGCCAAGCTGGATCGGACGGCACGTACAACAACACGGATGTCATGGAACGCGAGAGGGCGATTCTGGACCAGATGTGTGCTAACCGCGATCAGCGCATCTGGGCGATCGCGCAAGGCAAGCAAGTTGCCAAGCGAGCAGACGACAGCAACACGCTGCCGTTTATCAATCCCAAAACCAATGTCGGTGGCGAGAATGACCCAAACCGGGCCAAAGGAAAGCTCGGTTCACTCGACTATTCCCCAGCGCAAGAACAACTCAAGCACTTCGAGCTTGCACCCGGCTACGAGATCAACCTGGTGGCGTCGGAAGAGCAATTTCCAGAACTGGCCAATCCAGTCGCCCTGAATTTCGACAACAAGGGACGACTTTGGGTCTCGACGATGGCTTCGTATCCGCATTGGAAACCGAAGACGAAGATGGACGACAAGTTGCTCATTTTCGAGGATCACGACAACGACGGTCGTGCGGACGAGTGCATCGTCTTCGCCGGCGGCCTGCATCAACCGACGGGATTTGAGATTGGGCGGGGTGGTGTGTACGTCGGTCAACAGCCTGACATTCTGTTCTTGCAGGACACTGACGGGGACGACAAGGCGGATACACGGATCCGTGCCCTAGTCGGTTTTGACTCGGCCGATTCGCACCATGGAATTGCCGCGTTCGAATGGGGACCGGACGGCGGACTGTACTTTAACGAAGGCACGTTTAAGTTCTCGCAGGTCGAGAGCCCATACGGTTTGACCCGTTTACACGAAGCCGGCGTATGGCGTTTTCATCCGACTTCACACAAATTCGGCGTGCACGCGTCACTGGCCTTCGCCAATCCATGGGGCCACGTTTACGACCGCTGGGGCCAGGATTTCATTGCCGATGCCTCGCCCGGTTTCAGCTATTGGGCCGCCCCAATTTCCGGTCGCATCGACTATCCGCTCAAGCATCCAGGTGGCTCGCAACATCGCCGCATCGCCAAACAGACAGGCGGAGATCCGAAGTACAGTTTCCCCACGTTCTACAGTAAACGGATTCGCCCTTCAGCCGGTTGTGAACTTGTCTCCAGCCGGAATTTCCCGCCAGAGGTGCAGGGTAACTTTTTGTTGACCAACTGCATTGGCGAACGAAGCGTCCTCAGTCACAAAGTGACTGAGGAGGGCTCTGGTTTTGTTGGCCAAGAGGTTCCCGCTATTGTTTCCTGTGCAGACGGCAACTTTCGCCCCGTCGATTTGCAGTTTGCACCGGATGGGTCGTTGTACATCGTCGATTGGCACAATGCATTGATCGGCCATCTGCAACACAATCTGCGCGAACCAAACCGCGATCACAGTCATGGCCGCATCTGGCGAGTGACGTACAAGAATCGCCCGTTGGTGAAGCCCGCGAAGATCGCTGGCCAGCCAATTCCAGCGCTATTAGAGTTGTTAAGTGCTCCCGAGGATCGAACGCGTTATCGAGCGCGTCGTGAACTGGCCGAACGTAACGCTGACCAAGTTGCGGCGGCGACTGGCAAATGGATCGCATCGCTTAAACCTTCCGATGCCCAATACGAACACCAACTATTGGAGGCACTCTGGGTCTATCAGACGCACAATGTGGTGCAGCAGGAATTGCTGAGAGGCCTGTTGGTCGCTAAGGACCATCGCGCCCGCGCGGCCGCCACTCGAGCACTCTCCTATTGGTTGGACCAAGTAGAGAATCCGTTGGCATTATTGCAAGATCGCGTCAACGACCCACACCCACGCGTTCGTCTGGAAGCGGTTCGCGCGCTCAGCAACCTTGGTGGTGACGATGCGATCGAAGCCGCACTGGGCGTGCTCGAACACGATGTCGACGACTATCTACAGTACACGCTTGACGAGACGATGCGTCAACTTGAGCGGTAGATTGTTGTTGATAAACAAGAGAACTAAGCATGAAGATGCGACTGATTGTGTTGGTGACATTGACGGCCGTCACTGCCAATAGCACCAATTCCCAAACCGATCATCACGAGCATGGCGGCGGACACGTCGACGCGAAGCAGCTTGAGCGGCCGAAAGTCTTCCTGGACAAGAGCCCGCGCATCGTCTGGTATCAACTGAATCGACTGGACAACGAACGGCTGTTGCTCGTCGAGCGGCAGACTGACGATGCCAAGTACGCTCCCGTCTACACCGCGATCTTGACGCGGGCCGGAATGTCGCCACAGTACCGCGAAGAAGCGCTCGCTGGTCTGATTGAACTCAACAAGACTGACGCCGCCACAGAATTGCTCACTGCGCTCGAGACGATTGACGCGGATGACCGCCAACAACAGAGAATGGGACGGCAGTTGACCAAAATGTTACTCAGCCAACCGATGTCAGTGTTGTTGGCCAAAGTCGATGCACTGGGCGTCGCCACCGAGTCAGACAACAAAATGCTCCGCTCGGCGGGCCATGCCGGGTTAATTGTGGCTGGCGATCTTGAGGCGGCGTGGCGCCGAGCCTCGACAACGAACGGCGGCAAGTTGGACTGGCTGGCGGCCGTATCGCTGATTCCTAAACCCTTTCACCGTGCGCAGTTACGCCAGTCGATTGTCGGCCTGGTCGAATCGTCACAGCCCGCGGGCGTCCGTCGTGCGGCGATCACGGCATTGACACATGTCCCAACTGGGCAGGCCGAGTCATTCGAATTGATTGCGCCGCTGGTCACCGACAAGGCGTATCGGGTGGCCGCGATTCGCACGATGCTGAAGATCCCCCCGAAACATCGCAGCGACGAGACGTCAGCCACGCTAGTGGATGCGCTGGTTGAACGTGCCGAGCTCACGCCAGCGGCGGAACGGACCACCGACGAATTTGTGGATGCGCTGCAGTTGGCCGATCAGTTGCTCGCCAAGCTCTCGGTCGAGGTGGCTCGGGCGTACCGGAATCGTTTACGTGAGATCACCGTGCGAGTGGTTCGGATTCATACGGTCGAAGAAGAAATGCGGTACGACACGCCGTACTTTGCGGTCGAGGCGGGTCGACCGGTCCAGATCGTGTTGGTGAACGAAGATCTCATGCCGCACAACCTGGTGATCACCGCCAACGGTGCACTCAAGGAAGTCGCGCAAGAGGGCTTGGTGCTTGGTCCCTCACCAGGATTTGAAGGCAAACCGTACGTGCCGAAGTCCGACAAAGTCATGTTCGCGACCGGCATGGTGCAGGCTCGGCAACAAGTACGACTGACATTCACTGCTCCCAGCGAACCAGGTGAGTATCCGTTTGTCTGCACCTTTCCTCGCCATTGGATGCGGATGTATGGCGTGATGGTGGTCGTCCCTGATTTGGATGCCTGGAACCGCAATCCCACGAAGCCTGTGGACCCAATCGGCAGCAACCGCGATTTTGTCAAGTCCTGGTCGCTGGATGATTTCAAAGACAAGCTGCTGTCGGGGCTTCGCGGAAGGTCACATGAAATTGGTCAACGCCTGTTCGCCGAAGCAACATGTGCGCAATGCCATAAAGTCAAAGGGCAAGGCGGTACCGTAGGGCCCGAACTGACCGACGTTTTGAAACGCTGGAAGGGCGACCGTATGGCCATCCTTCGAGAAGTCCTCGAACCGTCACACCGCATCGATCCGAAATACGCTGTGCAGGTCATCGTGACCGACAAAGGCAAGGTCATTACCGGTATCGTCCAGGCGGAAGACAAGACGTCCGTTTCTGTGCTGGTGGACCCCGAATCCCCCGATCCCGTCGTGATCAATCGGTCGGAAATCGACGAGATCGTCAAGACCTCGAAATCAATGATGCCCAAAGCGCTGCTCGACCGTTTCACGACAGACGAAATATTTGAGATTCTGGCCTACGTGGAAAGCGCAGGCGAGCCGCTCCAAGAATGACACCGTGACAGCGCTGTGAGGTTTGCTTCAAAGTAGCAGGCACAGCCCCTGTGCCCGCTACTTTTGATTCCACAGACACGACAAATGACAACCTGACAAGAGAGAGGGCATCGATGCTTCGAAACGCAATTGCGACAATCGCCTTTTTACTGCTGTGTGCCGGCGGCCTACAGGCCGATGAACGTCCCAACATTTTGTTCATCATGTCAGACGACCATACATCGCAGGCGCTGGGTTGCTACGGCAGTCGTCTGGCCAAGCTGAATCCGACGCCCACGATCGATCGTCTGGCGAAAGAGGGGATGTTGTTCGAAAACGCGTTTTGTACGAACTCGATCTGCACGCCCAGTCGGGCCTGCATTCTGACGGGCCAGTACGCACATATCAACGGCGTCCACGACTTGGGCGGTAGGATCGAAACGGAGCGGCAGTACCTGGCACTGGAAATGAAGAAGGCTGGCTATCACACGGCGATGATCGGTAAATGGCATCTCAAGGTCGAGCCGGGTGCCTTCGACTTCTACAGCGTGTTGCCCGGACAGGGCAAGTACTTTGATCCCGTGTTCCGAGTGCAAGGCGAAAAGAAATGGCCGAATAACACCATTCAATTCAAAGGCATGCACTCGTCAGACGCGATCACCAACCAAACGCTCAATTGGCTGAAAGAAGTCTGGGACAAGGATAAGCCGTTCTTTCTGATGCACCACTACAAAGCGCCGCATGATTTCTTCCATTACGCACCGCGGTATGAAGACTATCTGGCTGACATCAAGATTCCAGAACCAGCCAGTCTTTGGAGGCAACCGAAATTCGGATCAATCGCCACGCGTGGCGCGAACGACGAATTGGTACCGCATATCGGAACTTCGATCGGTCGTCGTAATCCTCGGCGAAACTACGTAAAGCATTACAAGATCGACGATAAGCTTAATGACGAGGAAGCCCAACGCGCAGCGTACAACGTCTACCTCAAGCACTACCTGCGGTGCGTCAAAGGCGTAGACGACAATCTCGCTCGCCTGTTCGCACATCTCGAAGAGACTGGGCAAATGGATAACACCGTGATCATCTACACTGGCGATCAAGGCTTCATGCTTGGGGAACACGACTACATGGACAAGCGTTGGATGTATGAAGAATCGATGCGGATGCCGTTTCTGATTCGCTATCCGAAATCCATACCGGCCGGATCTCGCGCCGGGGCGATCGTCGAGAACGTCGACTATGGCCCGACGATGCTGGATTTCGCAGGCGTCAAAACGCCGGATGTGATGCAAGGCCGTAGCTTCCGGACTCTCTGCGAAACTGGGAAAGAACCGGACGGCTGGAAGCAGGAAGCCTACTATCGCTACTGGATGCACATGGCGCATCACGACAATCCAGGGCACGTGGGGATTCGAACTAAGACACACAAGCTGATCTTCTACTACGGCTGCAACTACAAAGGCCAGCAGCAGACTCCGCCGGGATGGGAGTTGTACGACTTGAAGAAAGACCCGACCGAAGTCGTGAATCAATACGACAATCCTGCATACGCCGAAACCGTATCGGATCTCAAAATGCGGCTGGCGGCGCTTCGCAAGCGGATTGGCGACACGGGCGAAGATTTTCCCGCCGCCGAGGCGATCGTCCGCGAATTCTGGGACTATGACGAAAACGACCGAGCCAAAGCGACGGAGATCTCGCACAACTATCTCCGCTCCCGCCAGCAGCAGCGACGAAGACCGAATTGAGACCAAGGCACGGCGGTGCCGACGAGGTTCCGTGCAGATTCAGTTTGTAGAACCGCGAATGGACGCGAATCCACGCTAATGGGTAGAAAGGACTCGCGTTGATTGGCGTTTACGTGACTCCCTGCCTTGTTCAATCGTTCTCAGCGCTTCTTCTGATCGCGGAGTAAGGCCTTGGCCTGTTGATACAGATGACCGCGGTTGCGTTGAATGGCGTGTTTGAGGTCCGCTGGGGACCAATTCAGTTGTTCGCCCACTTGACGCAAGAGTTGGCTTTCATGGGAAGTGATCCGCCCATCAATCAATGCTGTGCGAATCAGATGGTCTATAAACAGCACCGCCTGCTGGCGTCCTTCAGGCAACTGAATCGCCTGCTGGCTATCGACGGCCGTGGCGAAAATCTGCTTTACGCGGTCCTCGGGTATGTCACGTCGTTTGGCGAAATCGGCAAGATATTTGCGTTCTTTTTCGTGCAATTCACCGTCTGAAACAACCATCCGCGCGAGCGCCGCAAACAGCTCGGGCTCGTTCAATAAGCGGCTCGTCTCGAGCCGCTCGACACTCCCGCCGGCATCGAGCACCGCGCCTTGCCCCACATCGCGATTGTACGCGGCCATGGCGTTGTAGATCGATACATCTTCCAGCACCCAGTCCATCGAGCCATCGTTGAGAGACGCGTGACAGAACTCGCAGACATCTGCTTTGCCAATGTCGATCGGCGCACCGCAACCCTGACAGCTAAACGAAGAAAACGCCTGATCTGTCTTGCTTTTTACACCCGTCCGACGCTTCAAGATCAGTAAATGAGAATAGATTCGCTGTTGGCCGAGGATCCGCGGTCGTCGCCGATCGCCTTCGGCCCGGGTCCCAGACCAACGTACGAGCACATGAATCCGATCAAACGCATCGTCGTCGGTAGCAGGCTGACAGCGAGTGACTTCGACCACGCCGACAGCAGGCGTTTTCCAGAACTGACCGTCACCCACGGCCCACAGCTTGGGGATGCCTGACCTGGCCGCATCGAGCACTGGGGCGGCGTATTTGAGATCTTCAAAATAGACCGCCATCAACGAACGCCAGAAAATAACCGATGCCCGATCTTCCAAGTGCTGAAAATTCAGACCCGGATCCTTGGTGGCAAGCTGATCCCATCCGTCAACTTGATGCCGCGCCGTGGGCACGACCCACTCTTCATCCTGCGTGATTTCGGCGAGGACCCAGTCGTACTGACCCGAGTTCACGATCGAATCACATTGGGGGCACTGCGCCTTATCGACGATTTCGACCGGTCCGCCACAGTTCGGGCAGTTGCCTTGCAGCAGTGAGGCGTCCGGATCGGTCAAGACACCCGGCCGTCTGGAGAAAGACCAAACTTCCGTAAAGCTGATCGGCGTACGATCGCTGTTGCCTGACACGCGCCGGCCGCTCGACAGATCCTCGTTGTAGCTGATTGCAGACGCTGTAAACTGAACGTGCATCGTGTCGAAATGCCGGTCGCTGGTGACGGCCACAATCTCTCGCCGCGTCACGACAACATCTCGCATACGATTGCGAATGTTCTCCGCTTGTTGCATTGCAATGTACAACTCGAAGCGTTCATTGACGCCGTCGGAAATAAAGGCTCGACAGGTCTTCAGATTCTGGTCGCTCCAGGCAATCTGCGTTGTGACAAATGCATTGGCGGCTCGTTGTAAGAACGTCTCTTGATCGAAATTCTGATCGTGCCGGCGAAGGTTTTGTAGAGATGTTTCTTGTAGAGCAGCTTCCTGGACCTTGCGCCCCCGGCGAATGGTACGCGTGATGCGTACGTCGCGTTCAGTTTTCTTGCCGTAGTAGACCATGACACCGAAGACGATGAACAACGGAATCGCGATATATGGATAGCGAATCGTAAAGTGAATCAGCAGATAAATTAGCGCGCCGCCATCTCCTCCTCCACCACCGCCACCACCGAACCCTCCTCCTCCTCCGCCGCTGCCGCCGCCACCACCAAAACCTCCGCCGCCGCCGGCTTGGGCTAGAAGATCCAGTGCCGGCGTGACATCAAAGAAACCCAGCGAGGCGGAAAGTTCTAGCAGTTCAAACATGGATGCTC
>JASLRF010000204.1 GCA_030744095.1 Pirellulaceae bacterium
GGCCGTTCTTCACGGTCGACCTTGATGCAGACAAAATGCTCGTTCATGAATGCCGCAATTTCCTCGTCCAGAAATGACTCGCGTTCCATCACGTGGCACCAATGGCAGCTCGAATACCCGATCGACAGAAATATCACCTTCTTTTCGCGCCGTGCACGTTCAAGCGCCTCGGGGCCCCACGGATACCAGTCCACGGGATTGTGGGCATGAAGCAATAAGTAAGGACTCGTCTCATTCGCGAGACGGTTGGTATGGGTTGTCCTTGTTTCGGCAACCGTCTCGTCAACAGAGGCCGCCGCACTTTCGTTGGCTGGGTCCTCGTTGGCTGGGTCCTCGTTGGCGACAGGATCCTTGGCAACTACTCCAGATCCTGAATGGGGTCTTGAGGCGTGGTTTTCGACCGTGGGATCAGCAGCAGCTTGCGTTGAACCACTGCGCCGGGAACAACCGACCGAACAGAAGAGAGTCAGCAAGACAAGGAACGCAGGGGTTGCGCAAGATGATTTCATGGGAAGGTCATTCAAAGTGGTTCATAAAGCGGCTCCTGCGAACCAGAATCTCGTGCGACATGAGGCAAAGTGCGAGGAATCTGATATCAGTCTGGTCGATCGGCGTTCTTGGCTGCCTTGCCGACGACTGGCGGCAGGGCGACGTCAACGGCATCCACAGTGGGCTCATCAGCTTCGACGGGCGGTGATGCGGGCTGCGTCAGGTCGTTGTGGTGATCTCTGAATTGCTCAAACCGATCGATTTCCACAGGATCCATCGGCCCGGCAATTTCGACGGACTGTGGCGTTTCGACGTCAGACTTTGTTTCGGCCCCGAAGTCATGATGAGTCGCCTCGTCCAGAGAGATCGGGTCGGACGGATCGTAGAGGGCGCGAAATGTCACGGCGCCAACGGTGAGTAGCCCTTCCTGTGGCAGTTCTACTTCACCAATCCGCTCGCTGCCAACGTACGTCCCATTCATCGAGCCTAGATCGCGGACGAGCAATCGTCCGTCCCGTTCGAATAGCTCGCAATGCCGTCGGCTGACCAGCGGCTGCGGCAACCTCAGCTTGCATTCGCGTCCTCGGCCGATAACGGTCGGCAACGAAAGCTTGACTTCCGATGTTCTCGTTTCGCCGCCGACAACGACAAGTGTTACATCCATTGTTCGACCTCAAGCTGAAAGTTTCGCAGGCGCCCTGTGAAGCTGCCGTCAAAGTCTGCCACCGGCGATCCGGCGTCCAGCGCGCATTGGCCATTTGCGCGAACATCAGTCTATCCGGGCGCGGATACCGCCGCAAAGAGGCAGATCCACAGGCCGCCTTGGCAGGATGGGGAATTGCCCTTGCAAGGCGAATTATGCGTCCTATAATCCCTATTCACAGCGTTTGCCGCTACCGGTCTCCACCCGCTGGTGACCTGTAGCAACACTGAAGCGGGTGTAGCTCAGTTGGCAGAGCACAACGTTGCCAACGTTGTTGTCGTGGGTTCGAATCCCATCACCCGCTCTTTTCCATAACCCCAAGTGGCTTCCAGGCTTATCAATGTCAACTTCTGATACCGACATCCCCGTCGGAGATGCTTCCACGGACGAGAAGCCCAAGCTATCGCTCGACGTCAAAGTCGAGGAGCCCAGTGCCTGCCAGCGTCATGTGACCGTTACGATTTCGCCGCCCGATATCGATCGGTACTTCCGTGACGCCTTTGACAAATTCCAGCCAAACGCCGAAGTCCCTGGGTTTCGCCCAGGACGTGCGCCGCGAAAATTGGTCGAATCTCGATTTCGTGACCAGGTTTCGGACCAGGTCAAAGGTTCGTTGCTAATGGACAGCGTCACGCAGGTTTCCGAGGAACAAGATTTCGCTGCGATTAGCGAGCCGAATTTTGATTTCGAAGCCATCGAGATGCCGGAAGACGGACCGCTGACGTTCGAGTTTGATATCGAGGTTCGTCCCGAATTCGATGTTCCCGACTGGAAAGGAATCGACCTGGAACGTCCCGTACACGAATATGGCGACGAAGAAGTCGACGATCACCTGAAGAAGTTGCTCGGACGGTACGGACAGACCGTTACGAAAGACGGACCGATCCAAGCCGCCGACACGGTGACGCTGCAGATCACTACCAAACACAACGGTAACGTGATCTTGGAAGTCGAGAACGAGACGGTTTCGATCAAGCCGACGTTGAGCTTTAACGACGCGAATATCGAAGGCTTCGACAAGTTGATCCTAGGCGGCAGCGTCGGCGAGAAAAAGACCGTCGAAGTAACGATCAGTGCGGATGCCGAAAACGAGGCGCTGCGTGGCGAAAAGGTCGAGGCAGAATTTGAAGTCAAGGCAATCAAACGCGTCGAATTGCCCGAGTTGACTCCAGGCTTCCTGGATCGCATCGGTGGCTTTGAGGACGAAGCGGACTTGCGAGGCGCGGTGCGTGGCGAACTGGAACGCCAGCATGAATATCACCAGCAACAACGTATCCGACAGCAAATCACCGCGTTCCTGATCAAAGATGCTAAATGGGAATTGCCGCCAGACTTGTTGAAACGGCAGGGTCGACGCGAACTGGAGCGTGCGGTTCTCGAGTTGCGTTCCGCCGGTTTTCCCGACGATTCGATTCGGGCCTACCAGAATCAACTCCGCCAAAACAGCCAGGATTCGACGGCACGCGCGCTGAAAGAACACTTCATCCTGGAACGCATCGCCGAAGACCATGAATTCGACGTCGAGCCCGAAGATTTTGATGCCGAAGTGATACGGATTGCCCAACAAAGCCAGGAGTCGCCACGTCGTGTGCGAGCCAGGCTGGAGAAGCAGGGACAAATGGATGCGTTACGGAATCAGATCATCGAACGAAAAGTGATCGATCTCATTACATCAGAAGCCAATTTCGAAGACGTCCCTTTCAAGCCAGAACCGGATGACACGATCGCAATTGACCATGCGATCGGCGGCCATAGCGAGGAATCTGATATTCCTGAAGCGAAGTATGGTGCCGATGCCGCCGAAGAGTTGCCCGGCCAGACACCAACGAAGTAAAATTAGCCAGGCGATTGCCTGCTCAAATATCATTGCCGCTCGAGTATACGAATCGTATCTGGCAAGTCAGCACGGAAGTGGCCGCGATGTTCTTACCGCTCTCGTCATGGTGTCACGCCGTAGACTGAAAGTTACGCGGTAAGAATCGTGGTTATGAACAACGAGGATAAGTTGCATATGAGCCAGTTTCAGACTCCGATCTACGATTCGCAGTCCTATCAGAGCTATCAACGCCAGCGTCAGATGACGTTGGGCGATCTTCTGCTCGAGAACCGTATTGTGTTTCTGCAGGGCGAAATCCACACTGGGAACGCCAACGAAGTTGTCATGAAGCTGCTTTTTCTTCAAAGTGAAAATCGGCGAAAAGACATTCACTTCTATATCAACTCACCTGGCGGTGACGTCGTGGCCACGTTAGCAATCTACGACACGATGCAGATCCTCACTGCACCGGTGGCAACGTACTGCGTCGGCCAGGCCGCCAGCGGAGGTGCGATTTTGCTCGCCGGTGGTGCAGCCGGGAAGCGCTTCGCCCTTCCCAACTCACGCGTCATGCTTCACCAGCCTTGGGGTGGCGTCAGCGGACAAGTCAGTGACATCGAAATTCAGGCCGACGAAATTCTGCGAACACGGCAAGCGCTGAACGAGATTTTGGTCAAACACACGGGAAAAGACTTGGCAACGATTGGCAAAGACACCGATCGCGATTTTTTCTTGAGTGCCGAAGAAGCCAAAGCCTATGGTTTGGTCGATGCGGTGCTGGAAAAGCCGCCTGCTAGTGGAGAAGACGAAGACGACGACTGATCGAGTTCCTCACCAGTTGCTGCCACCGCAGACGGAATCAACGGAGTAAACAAACGCGATGCCACTTATACCGTATGTTGTCGAAAAAAGCGGACGCGAAGAGCGGGTCTATGATATCTATAGTCGGCTGCTGAAAGATCGTATCATCTTTCTCGGTTCCGGCATCGACGATGAAGTCGCCAACGCAACCGTCGCCCAGCTGCTGTTTCTTCAGTCCGACGACCCCAAGGCCGACGTTCACTTGTATGTGAATTCACCGGGCGGAAGCGTCAGCGCAGGACTCGCGATCTATGACACAATGCAGTTTATCACGTGCGACGTCGCCACGTATTGCATCGGTCAAGCGGCCTCAATGGGTGCCGTACTGTTGACGGCAGGAGCCAACGGTAAACGCTTTGCGCTGCCGAACGCCCGTATCATGATTCACCAACCTCTGGCCGGAATGCAGGGGACGGCAGCGGAAATCGAAATCCACGCACGCGAATTCCGTCGCATTAAAGCGCGGATGAACGAGATCCTCCTCAAACACACTGGCCAATCGCTCGATAAGATTGAGCAGGATACGGATCGTGATTGCTTCATGACGGCCGAGGAAGCGTGCGAATACAAATTGATCGATAAAGTCATTGCAGAAATGGACAGTGTCAAATAGTCCCCGTGAAACCGTTGAGGGCAGACAGTAACGCCACGCAAAAGCAAGATTCCTTTCATATTTGGTCGTTCGACCGAATGCTTGTGGCACGGCTGATTGCCAAAGATTTCAGTACGACAATAGCTGTTTTCAAGTTTAGGGCGACACACAAATCTTGTCATTAGCCGGCCGACCAGGATGGTCGCAGGTTAACTTGTCTTCGCAAGTGTAGATTTCAAAACGACCCCACAGTAGTTGAGGCCGATGCGATGGATCGCCGGTTTGCCATTCTCTCCGTCGTGCTGGTTGCCGCTGGCTGCCAACAAAGTCCGTATGTGAGTTCGCACCTAGAAATCCTGGGTGCCGAGCGACGTGCTTTGGAAGTTCGAGTTCTGGACTTAGAATTCGAACTCGATCGCGCCCAGAAGCGCCTGATCGACTATCAGGATGGCGACAGAGACGCGACTTCACGCGGCTCAAGGTCGACCGAAAGGTCTTCACGAGATTCTGGATCGCAAAATGGGGACCGAGGCGATGACCTGATGCCGCCATCGATTCAGATCCCCGGTCTTGGTGACGACTCGCCGCCAACGTTGGAACCACCGCGCGTCAATGAAGGGCGACCAGCCGATAGTGTTCTTCCGAACTCAGATGGTGACTCGGTAATGACATCACCCCGCTATCAGCAGCCAACGCGGCCGATTGCCATCACGCCCCGAGCTCCGGGCGACCCTCGGATCACTCATATCGAACTCAATCCAACCCTGACGGGCGGCACCGACTTTGACAGGAAATCGGGTGATGACGGCCTGATTATCGTGCTTGAGCCACGTAACGCAGACAACGAATTCGTTCCATTGGCCGGGCCGATCACAGTCGTGTTATTAGATTACGCCAAGCGTAACCAAGGTTCCGCTGCCCTAATCGATCGCTGGAAGATCGACGCGCCGACTGTCCACAAGTTAATGCTGAACGATCAGCACGTTCAGGGGATTCAACTACGTTTGCCTTGGTCTGACCGGCCCCCAGAGAACAGCAAGTTGAGGCTGGACGTCCGCTACACGACCGCGGATGGTCGACATCTGGATGCCCGGTCGGACGTTGTTGTCTCATTGCCAGGTCAGTATTCAGCGCGCTGGACGCCTCGTGCCCCAAGTTCCAGCAGTGAGCACGATCCCTCGCCGAACGACGGTCAAGCGCCGGTCAATATTGCTCGCCAACCCGATATGAACGAGAGCGCAGGATCGCCTCGAATGCCAACGGTAACCCAATCAGCGTTCACGATCGTTTCACCAGCGACGGAGCCCGTCTCCGTTGGGCCCACCAGCCAGACGGGATCTTCGCCGATTCCGCCGGAAACTGGTTCTCGACCGACTTGGCAGCCCATTCGCTAGCGAGGCTGTGGCAACGGACCATCACAGGCTGCGCAAGAACGCCAGTAAGTCCGCTAGAGCCTTGTCATCGAGTTCACTATCTAGTTGATGGCCGAAGGCAAGAAATACATCTGCCAGTTTCTTGGCACGATTGTCGTGAAAGTAGGGTCCGCGTTGACCGACGCCCAGCAGACTTGGTGGATTAAATCGGTCGTTGCCCAACTTGTCCAATAGATCTACCTGATACGTCTTAGGTGTTGTGTAGAACGGTGGCGCATGGCAGGTCGTACATTCCAGCGAAGTGAATCGTTGTTTGCCGCGGCCGATCGCTGCGTGATCCTGTCGGCCCCGCACGATGTCGATCGATGGCGGCGGTTGCAGTGTGGCCAGGAAAGCTGCGATGGCCGCAACGTGGCTGTCTTTCGGTTCTTGATCCGATTGCATCGTCTGTGAAATTGATTTTCGGATCTGCGAATCCAAATCCTTGCCACTGCCGTTCCAAGCGAACGGAGCCGTCTCAGCTCGCCCCAATAACGACAAGACTCGTTTGGGCGCCCCGAACGAGCCGTCACTAAAATTGTCGTTGAGCATTCCATTGGTGTGGCCATCGGGGTGGCAGCTGTTACAGCTCATCCAGCTGTCGTGAGACAATGACGCATCAAAGAACAGTCGCTCCCCTCGCTCGGCCAACGAGAGCTTGTAGGGCGGTCCCAAGGCGATTTCGGCCGATGATTCACGATTCTTAAGATCGACGATACTGATGGAATCGGCGAACGTGTTCGTAATAAACGCCTGCTTTCCATTGTTGGCAATCGTGATAGCGCTCGGCCGTCGACCGACACCGATGCGCTGCAAACTGAAGTCATCTTCACTTCCAACGGCAATCTCATGAACGCCACCTAACGAGACGACAACGTCTCCGCTAGAAGCAATCGCCAAGCCGGCCGGATCGCCGGTGGCATCGCCGGCGTGACCAAGTGGATGCATGTGCGCACCCGTATAGAGGTCCGCATCTTCGATCAACACAGAATCCAATTTCAGCCACCTGAGATCATTCGACATCAGGAGCCCCCAGTGAACGTCGTTTCGTACGGTGTGTGCAAGCTCGTTGAGCATCTGATG
>JASLRF010000205.1 GCA_030744095.1 Pirellulaceae bacterium
ATGTGGCTGATGGAAGAGGTGGGCGAATTGGCTGCGGCACTGCGTGAAGGATCGCTTGAGGACCAGATGGAGGAGTTTGCCGATGTTCTGGCGTGGTTAACCACCATTGCAAATGTGTCTGGCGTGGATCTAACTGAGGCAATCACGCGAAAATATGGCACCGGCTGCCCGGGTTGCGGCAAGTTCGCCTGTGTCTGCGATGACGCCGGAAAACCGTAGGGCATTTGCGCATGAGCGGGCACGGAGTATCTTGTAGCCTTTCGTTATCATCATCACCCCGTGGTAGTTGCATGCGGCAAGCGCAGCCATTCTTGCTCCGTCGGTCGCTGCCGCTTTGCTGTGCGGCTCTACTGGGTTGCTCGCTGCTGCTGCAGCCGGCGCATGTCCAGGCAGATGCGTCAATCGATGATGTCCAAATTGGATTCGCCGGCGAACACAAGACGGGCTATTGGACTCCGGTTTGGATCACCGTGTCCGCGGGCGAAGATCCCGCCAACGGCCGCCTGGATGTCATCGCGTCGGACGGCCGTGGACTGGACGTGCGATCTATCGACCGGAAGGAGATTTCGGTTCGAGCGGGCCAGACCACCACAATCCTACGGTACGTCAAAATAGGACGCCTGGGAAAAGGGCTGACCGTCGAGTTTCACGATCGGGCTCAGTCAGTGCTTCGCAAACGTGCCTCGTATGTTGATCGTCCCCTGCCGGTGAGTTCTGATGCCGAATTAGTTGTTTCGCTGGGCGGAGACATCGGCGTGGCCGAGGCATTGGCCCATGATGTGACCGCGATCGACGTAACCGCTGTCCAGATCAAACAGGCGGATCGATTGCCGCTGGATTGGTTCGGCTACGAAGGTGTCGATACGATTGTAATTACCACGCGCGATAACCCTCTGCTGGACGAATTGTCATCACAACAGACTGCCGCCATTCGCCAGTGGGTCGAGATGGGTGGCCAGTTGGTACTGTGCATGGGTGAGTCCGGCAAGCAGATCTTGCCGGCACCGGACGACTCGCCGTTGAAACCGTTGGTCGACCTTGTGCCCGGGAAATTTGTCAGAATCGCAACTGTTACGAACGCCGCGGCGTTGGAGAATTATACAGGTGGTGGCGCGGCATTGCCCATGACGGTGGACGGTCGCCTCCGCATGACGGTCTTGGATCAAGTGCAAGGTAATCTCGAATTGTACGACGTTGGCGTCACTGGCAGACGCCCCATGGTCATCCGCGCGCCTTTTGGTTTTGGACAGGTCGTGTTTGCCGCATTCGATCTGGATCAACCGCCTCTTTCTAATTGGGAAGGTCGGTCACGAATGGTCGTGAAGATCATTCGGGGAGGATCTGCTCAAGAGAATCGGACTGCCGTGCAACAACAGTCCGGACAGGTTTCTCACGTTGGCTATCACGACATGGTAGGTCAACTACGTGGCGCACTGGATCAATTCGAGGGTGTTTCGTTCGTGGCGTTTTCCGTCGTGGCAACGCTGATCTTGGTCTATATCGTTTTGATTGGCCCAGTCGATTTCTTCTTTCTCAAGAACGTGCTTGGCCGCATGCAGCTGACGTGGGTTACGTTTCCAATCATCGTTTTCGGGTTTGTCGGACTGGCGTTGATACTGAAGGCGCAGCTGAAGGGCAAAGAGATTCTGGTCAATCAGGTCGACCTGATCGATGTGGATGCCGGCACGGGTCTCTTGCGCGGTACAACGTGGGCTCACATTTATAGCCCAATTACCGAAACGTATGACGTGGCCCTGCAGCCCTCGTTGACGCGTAACGTTGACGCGATCACGACTAGCTTGCTTTCATGGCAGGGTATGCCCGGAGCTGGTCTGGGCGGATTGAATTCGACATTCGCCGCAGCCGCATTCTCCGAACCATATGTTGTCTCCAGCGGGGAAGCGGCACCGGTGATTGCCGGGCTCCCAATGCAGGTTGCGTCAACAACGTCAATTTCGTCGCGCTGGTGGCAACAGTCCAAGTGGGATCACACGACGGATTTGGCAGCCGACGTGGATGGCCTGTTGCATGGGACAGTCGTCAATCCGTTGGACGTTGAACTGCACGAATGTATGATCTTCTTCTCCGTGTGGGCGTACCATTTGGACCGGACTCGCGGCCGTCTGAAACCCGGCCAAATGGCCCGCGCCGAAGACGAACAGCCAAGGAATCTACAGTGGCGACTGACCCGGCGCGAAGTTCAGGAAATGAAGGATATTGCTACGCCTTGGGATCCGACCAGCTTTGAAGTGCCTCGGATCATGGAAATGATGATGTTCCAGGACGTCGCCGGTGGTGACCAATACACGAAATTGTCCAATCGGTATCAGGACTATATCGATATTAGCTCCCATCTAATTAGTGGTCGCGCGGTCTTGATCGGACGCATCGAAGAACGTGGCAGCAAGGTCTCGGTTGATGGCCAGACGATTGATAGTGAAGCGGGACGCCATTGGACATTCTGCCGAGTTGTTTTTCCCGTCGATCGCTCCAAAGCACAAGATGATTAGCCAACCGCTTGTCTTTCACGCGAGACAAACGAGCATCCAGATATCGTGGACATGACACGTGATTGAAGCACACGACCTGACGAAACAATATGGTGACATGTACGCCATCCGATCCATCGAACTTGATCTTAAGGAAGGTGATCTGTTCGGTTTTATTGGGCCCAATGGGGCGGGCAAGACAACCACCATGCGGATCATTGCCACCCTGTTGAATCCAACGTGGGGTGAAGCCTACGTCTGTGGAAACTCGATCTATACAAAGCCCAAAGAGATTCGCCGTCTGGTCGGATACATGCCGGACTTTTTTGGTGTCTATGACGACATGAAGGTGATCGAGTATCTCGAGTTCTTTGCGGCGGCATACCGCATCAAAGGGCCGGCGCGGAAGAAACGCTGTGAAGAGATGCTCGAAATCGTTGATCTCGATTTTAAACGTGATGCCTACGCCAATACCTTGTCACGTGGGCAGACGCAGCGACTTGGCTTGGCGCGAACGCTGCTGCATGATCCGCAAGTGCTGCTGCTCGACGAACCGCTGAGCGGACTCGATCCCCGGGCTCGCATCGAGATGCGCAACTTGCTCCGGCGGCTAGGACAGATGGGTAAGACCATTATCGTCTCAAGCCACATTTTGCCCGAGTTAGCCGACATCTGTAACCGAGTTGGCATCATCGACCGTGGGGTCATGAGCGTGAACGCCGCAGTGGCCGAGGTTATGAAGCAAGTTCGCGATCGAACCGTCCTCAACGTGGCAGTGAAGAACGATATCGACAGAGCGGCGAAATTGCTTGAGCAGCATGATTTGGTCGAGGCCGTTAGTATGCATGACGGCTGTTTGTTGGTCACATTAACCGAAGACACAGAAGACTACAGTGACCTTGCTTCCGTCCTTGTCAGCGGTGGTTTCCAGTTGACACTCTTTCGTGAGGAAGAAGTGAACTTGGAGTCCGCATTCATGGCCCTGACCAAGGGTATGGGCGAGAAGATCTAACTTCGCGCTGGTTCGCTTTTTGAAGCAAGGACCGCCGTCGTTATTGCTCAACTCAACAGCGGCTACCCGCCCTTTCCGCCTTCTCCGCCTTCTCCGCCTTCTCCGGCGGCTCCAGTGTCTTCACCTAGATCGCTGAGTTGGTCGCTGACATTATCGTAAACCCCGGATGTATTTTGGCCGAGATTGGTGATCGATAAGAGGACCGTAGCAGTGATCAAAGCGAGCATCACAATATACTCAACGACAGCCGGGCCACTCTCATCGGTAACAAAACGACGGAGTTTTTGTAACTGTGATTCCATACAGCACGTTCGTTCAATGTTGTTATCTCAAATTAAGTCTACCTCATAGCCGGAGCGGTCACTGTCGGAATTGAAAACCCATCGCTCATCCCCTGACCGATCAAGGAGTTCCGAGCTTGCCGAGCCGCCGATTGCCCCACTATTTGGCCTCCTGGCAGGCGTTTCGCTACCTCTTGGTTACTTAACAACCAAGAACCCATAGACGCCGCTCTCCAAGCTCTTGCCAGCTCCGCTGGACGACAGATCCTGGATGTTCGGACGCGATTCTCACGTCCACGAAACGCAATCCGGTTATACGGGTTTTGTGCTCCGCAAGACTGGAAGAACCGTGGCATTCCAGCAAGTTCCCACCATATTTTCCGGTATCGGAAAAAGAAACAAGTTGAAATCCGAATTATCTCGATCAACTATTGAGTGGAGCGTTGGGGGTGGTTGCTGACGCTTTAGGGCAAGCTGTTTTGGGAGATCGGCAATGAGGGTACTGGTCACAGGCGCGACGGGATTGCTTGGAAATAATCTGGTGCGTTTGCTTCTGAACGATGGTGTTGAAGTCCGCGCGATGTCCCCTTCAGCGAGGCATTCCAAGGCGTTGTCGTCCCTTGATGTCGAGCGAGTTGAGGCAGACATTCGCGATGCCGCCGCCGTCGCGCGTGCGACGGAGAAAGTTGACGCAGTTTTTCATTGCGCGGGGTGTGTGAAAATCGGCTGGTCGGATCATGTTGAGCACGATGCGATTAATCATAGCGGTGCTAGAAATGTCGCCGACGCTTTACGCGGCAGAGACGTGCGGTTGGTCCATGTGTCGTCGGTGAACGCTCTTGGTATCGCGTGGCCTGACCGGAACGGCACGGAAGAGGACTTTGACGAACGGATTACGCCGTGCCCATATGTTACGAGCAAGCGAGCAGCGCAAGACTATGTTGCCAACCAAGTCGATACCGCGGACCTCGATGCGGTCACCGTGCTTCCCGGCTTTCTCTTGGGGCCTTGGGATTGGAAACCATCATCGGGTCAAATCCTGCTGAGCGTCGCCGAACACTACACACCTTTTGTTCCCACGGGAGGGGTAAGCCTGGCGGATGTACGTGATGTGGCACGAGGAACGGTGGCGGCATTTCATCGTGGAAGAACGGGGCGTCGCTATATTCTGGCCGGCCATAACCTCTCGTACCGAGAGCTCTGGAAGATGATGGCCAAGACAACCGGAACTCACTGCCCAATCTTTCCGCTTGGCCCCATCAATCGCTGGCTTGCCGGTGTTGGCATCGATATGAGGCATCGTCTTACCGGCCGTGAGCCGCTGGTGAATTCCGCCTCGTTGAGTTTATCTTCGATGCGGACTTGCTTTAGCAGCCAACGAGCGATTGACGAACTCGGCTACCGATTTCGCCCGGCGGAGGAAGCGGTGGAGGATGCTTGGGACTGGCTCCGCCGACACCAATTCGCGCCGGAGCCAGCTCGCCAAAAGACGGTGCGGTATGGGAAAACGGCTTGAGAGTTGCCGACGTTAGCGAGACCAGCCGGACACCGCTCCCTCGTCTAAATTGTTAATGCGCAAAACTCTCGGACACGATTGGTGATCGCGGGTTCGACGGGCAGCCGCTCCATGCTACTAGCACCATAAAAGCCGACGATCCCTTCCGTGTTATCAAGGATGTACTGTGCATCCGCAGGTTCGGCAATTGGACCGCCGTGGCAAAGGACCAGGATGTCAGGATTGACCCGCTTGGCGGCGTCGTGCATGGCCTGAACGCTTTGGGCAGATAATTCGAGCGTCACGGCAGTTTCAGCTCCGATGCTACCTTTAGTCGTAAGTCCCATATGCGGGATCAGAATGTCGGCACCGGCGGCGGCCATCGAGGCCGCTTCGTCTGGGTTGAAACAGTAAGGCGTAGTGAGTATGCCTTGTTCGTGCGCAGTCCGAATCAGGTCGACCTCCAAGCCGTAGCTCATCCCCGTCTCTTCCAGGTTCTGCCGGTATTTTCCATCAATCAAACCGACGGTGGGAAAATTCTGTACACCGGAGAAACCGGCGGCATCAACTTCGCGAAGAAACAGCTTCATCAACCGAAACGGATCAGTGCCGCAGACGCCAGCCAAGACTGGAGTATGTTTAACGACGGGAATCACTTCTCGTGCCATGTCCATCACGATGGCGTTGGCGTCGCCGTAAGGCATCATCCCCGACATCGACCCACGGCCTGCCATACGAAAGCGTCCCGAGTTATAAATCACCAAAAGGTCGACCCCACCCGCTTCGGATAGTTTGGCACTAATCCCCGTGCCGGCACCACCGCCGACAATTGGTTTGCCGTCCGCGACTTTCGAGCGGATGCGGTTCAGTATCTCGTCACGTTGAAACAGTCCCATCGAATCGTCTTTCTTTGATCATCTCGATCAACTTCTGCGCCGCGGCGTCTGCAAATGCGGTATCGTTAATGTGGTGGTCCAGTTCGAGCAACTCGGCCCGACCATGATGATTACGAATTCCCTCGAACAGTGCTTCACGAGCCAGAGGGTCATCAAACGGTTGATCGGCGCGGTCAATCGCGGAGACACCCTGTAACGGCAGCATCACCGTGGCGTTTTCGCCCGCGGATGCTACTTTGCGACCGATTTCGGCACCCAACAGAGCACATTCGTCTGCGGTCGTGCGCATCAGGGTGACCGTGGCATTGTGTTGGTAGAATTGGCGCCCTTCAAATTTGGCGGGGACGGAATCTCGGCTGCCGAAGTTAACCATGTCCGTTGCGCCGACTGATACAACCTGGGGAACGCCGCATCGCGCCGCTGCCGTCAGGCGATCCGAGCCAGCCGACAAGACTCCGCCAACCAATTCGTCGGCAAGTTCCGTAGTCGTAATGTCCAGCACACCCGCCAACAGGCCCTCATCGATCAATGACTCCATGGCTTGACCTCCGTTGCCGGTGGCGTGGAACACCAACACCTCGTAGCCAGCCGCTTCGAGCACTCCTCGGGCGTGTTCGACGCACGGTGTGGTGACGCCGAACATGGACGCGGCGACCAGTGGCTTGTCGTCGCCAGTCGACGTCTCCCGTGATGCGTCAGCATTGTCGCTGGCCGCGCGAACCATCCCCGCCATCGCCGCGGCGGCACCGGTCAGGATCTGCCGGCTGATGCGATTGATCCCTGCGATGTCGACCACCGAGTTCATCATCAGAATGTCCTTATCACCCACGTAAGGACGGACCTGCCCCGATGCGAGCGTGCTGACCATCAACTTGGGAACGCCAAGAGGCAGGCCTC
>JASLRF010000206.1 GCA_030744095.1 Pirellulaceae bacterium
ATCAAACCTGGCCTGCGGGCCAAGGTCAAGATCTTCTTTGAATCGAAATCGAACGTCGTTCAAATACCACTGGCCGCCGTCATCGAACATGGCCAGCGGCATTTTTGCCTTGTCCGCGAGCAAGACGGTTGGCGCACACAATCGCTTAGTATCGGCTCGAACAACAACACGCAGGTCATTATCGAGGAAGGACTTTCGGAAGGCGATCAGGTTTCGCTGACACCGTTCCGGTACATCGAGCGGTCCGATCTACCCGAGGAGAAACCGGCCACGGTTGCGGCTGACAGGAACTCCAACAAGCACTCGATCGGGGCAGCGGTTTCCGGCAGGACCGCCGCAACGGGTCCTGCCTCGTGATGTTCTTTCAATTCCGAATCTGGCGACTCGCTGTCAAGACGCTGCTGCTGCATCCATTGCGGTCGATGCTGACGGTGCTTGGCATCTTCATCGGAGTGGCGAGTGTCGTGTGGTTGTTGGCCATCAGCGAGGGCATCAGTCGTGAGGCCCAGCGGCAGATCGAAGAACTAGGTGCCACCAACATCATGCTGCGCAGCGTCCTGCCCGTCGAAGATATGGCAGGCGACACCACGTTTTTTGTCAAATACGGTATCCTGCGAAAGGACGTGGATGCCCTGATGCAGATCCCCACGGTCACCAATGCTCTCAGGATTCGGGAAGTGAAGCGTGAAGTCCACTTCGCTTCCGTCACGGTCGAGAGCCACCTGGTGGCTTGTACGCCCGAGTACGCCGAAGTGATGCGGCTCGAGATCGACATGGGCCAGTTCATCTCGGACATTCACGTCCGGCAGCGTGCAAACGTTTGCGTACTAGCGTCGGGAGTCGCTAGTCAGTTCTTCCCGGTAGACAACCCCATTGGAAAGGTCATTCGCATCCGCGAAATACCTTATGTGGTCATCGGCGTAATGAAACCGCGGACGCCGATGGCGGGAATCGGAAGTTCGTTGGCCGCACAAGAATTTACCAGCGACGTCTACATCCCGGTGACCGCATTCTGGCAGAGAATCGGCGACTTGGTCCTATTCCAGGGTGCCGGTCAACGTAGCGGTCAAATAGTGCAGCTGAGTCAGATGACGTTTCAAGTGGACTCGACCGACGACGTACAGCCCACAGCAGCAGCCATCAAGCGTACGATGAGCAAACTTCACAACAAAGAAGACTATGCCGTGGTCGTTCCATTGGAACTGCTGGAGCAGGCCCGCACAACGCGTTTGATGTTCATGGTATTCATGGGGTTGATCGCCGCGGTCTCTCTGATCGTTGGTGGGATTGGCATCATGAACATCATGCTGGCGACTGTCACTGAACGTACACGAGAGATCGGCATTCGCCGCGCGTTGGGAGCGAAGCAAATTGATATCACCTGGCAGTTCCTGGCGGAAACGGTGGTGCTTTCCGTTGTGGGCGGTGCCGTTGGAATCGCGGGTGGGCTCACCTGTCCTTGGGCCATGCAGTGGCTTCGCGGCATTTTGGAGAAGACAATTCCAGAGGCGATGAACAACCTTCCCGAGGCCGTGCAGAACGTGACTCCTCAGGTTGTTCCCTGGTCAATCCCGGTTGCCTTTGGGATTTCCGTGGTTGTCGGCGTTTTCTTCGGCCTCTACCCAGCCATGCGAGCCGCTCAAATGGATCCCATCGAGGCGTTGCGTCACGAGTGAATCGGCCGCAGTCGCCTTGCTCTGCAATCTACATTCAGAGGTGGAATGTGACTCGCGTACCAACGGTCGAGTCTACATTGCAGAGCAGCTGACGACTGAATTGCATACCCGCATGAAACGAAACTCACTCGTCGTACGGCCATTGACCAGCAGTCCAGAGCCCACCATCGACATAGATCGTCTGGCCGGTGGTGAACTTCGCGGCGTCGCTGGCCAGGAAGACCACCACGGCCGCAACATCGCCGACTTGGCCAACGCGTCGCATTGGCGTGAGTGGCCCCCACGTGCCAGCGTAGTCGGGGGATTCAAGTTTCGTGCGCTCAATCTCAATAGCACCCGGCGCAACACAATTGACCCGAATTCCCAGCGGTCCCAACTCGACCGCTGAGACCTTTGTGAGTGTTTCAATGCCACCCTTCGACGCACAGTAGTCGACCAAATTGGGAAATGGCGTCTTGTTCGCGCCCGAACCGATATTCACAATGGCACCGCCCCCCTGCTCGTTCATCATGCGAGCAGCCTGCTGTGTGCATAGAAAACAACCTTTGAGATTGGTGCGAATCGTGCGGTCGAAGTCTTCTTCTTTTAACTCCAGCAGTGGCGCCCACGTCTGGACACCCGCATTGTTAACCAGCAAGTCAATCCGCTCGACACGGTGCCTGGCCTTTTCAAACAGCTTCTTGACCTGATCGCCGTATCCCACGTCCCCCTGGACGACCCAACAGGTCCGACTCAGCCCGCGCACGCGCTCAGCGGTCTCTTCGGCACCGGCAACGTCGCGGTTGTAGTTGACGATGAGATCCCATCCCGCTTCCGCCAACCCGATCGCAATACCCCGACCAATTCCCTTACTGGCCCCCGTGACCAGGGCCGTTTTAGAGTTTGAATGCAATGCTGAGTCCCTGATCTAAGTCCATTCAATTGCTGCTGTTTGCCAAGTGTGAACAGGCATCAACCTAACACGATTTATTGTCTAGATCGACCACCGGTCCTGGGCCGCCTCTTCCAAAGGCAGAGCCAGATCCTTCTCGTCAGGATTAGGGGTCTGTTGATTTTCGCGTAGGCCGGCAACAGGGAGCGTTAGCCACGCAGTTCCGGCGATGGAAAGCACCTGTTTTGACGCATTGCCGGAACTTCGCTTCGCTCGTTCGCGGCCTACAGGCGCTGGCGGCGATGATCCCACGCCATCCAGCCATTTCGTCGGCAGAGCAAGTTGCCGCCGACAATCAAGTGCCGATCTGCTCCGCCGCAAGCAGTGTCACAAGTTCGTCGTTAAGCAGCCTGGCATCGAAGTCGCCAACCAGTTCCTGGTCATCGTCGCGATCTCCGCATACGCCGTCCAACCTGCCCCATCGGCGGGAAAGGTGATGATCTACAAGTGCGACGTGGACAGCATCTGTTGTCGCGAGCCCCTGTTCGCCTTCTCTAGTCAAGCCAGTATCCTCGGTGGTAGTGGACTCCACCACGGATGAATGGCCTGGTGATCGAGACAGGCCGGAGCTGAGCAGGACAAATGCCGATTTGTTGCTGTAAAGATCGAGCGCTGTTGCCAACGCGTCTGAGACAAAAGGAAGCCGCCTGGCTCCGACGGACAATGTAGAGACCATGATGTCCGTCTCGCCATCGCTATGTTCCATGCCCAAGACGTGACCGATCTCGTGCGCGACCACAGTGAGCAGATCTATGCCCTTATGGACGCGCGTGGACCAGCCGTATCCTGCCGCATCGCGGTCGACCCAGACCGTGCTGCCGCGCGATGCCAAGCCCAGCATTGAACCGGACAGGTCGGCGACGTGAACGTCGAGCGTATTCAGAGCGAGGATGTCCGTGCCGGCATCCCGCCACAGTCCGATCGCCTGCTGGACGATCGGCTCCAACAGCCCAGGTGTCAAAACGTCCCCCTTGGTTGCGCTGCTCATCGCTGGCCCGGCGGCACGCAAAGCCGATCCGCCCAACAGCGGACATTCGTTATTGCCCCCTACCGAGATGACCGCCGTAGGATCCACAGACACGGTAGACCCGTTAAGACTGCCCGAGCAGCTGAGGTTTCCGGCAACGGTAAACGTTGACCCTGCGCCTAACAGCGTGTTGATTTCCGCGAATTCTGGAGTGGCGATGATGGCCGGGTTGCTCACGCCGCAGAAAATAGTGACGCTGAATTTCCGCGGTAGATCGATCTTGATGGCCGCACAAGGCGTTGTGAGAGCGCATGGCA
>JASLRF010000207.1 GCA_030744095.1 Pirellulaceae bacterium
TAATACGGCGACGCTCTTGGGGATCATTTCACTACAAAAGATGATAGCCAAGAGCGAGGTGACACCGAAGGCGATCGCTGTCGACTGACCAAAATGGGCGGTCTCTTTCAGTCGCAGGTTCACGATCGCGACAATCGCAAAATAGGCAATGTTCGTCGTCAGATTCCAGAATAACACCGCTGAAAGCAACCTTTCAGGATCGTCCAGCAGGCGGGCGGCCGAACGTTGGGCAGTGTTGCCTGCCTGCAGGGACCGGCGATCGTGTGGCTTGAGCGAGAACAGAGCCGCCTCGCTGGCCGAGAAAAATCCAGAGCCGACGATGAGCACGGCCATGGCAATTAGCCAAGGGAACAGTTGTGCCAGTACGTCCATTGAATCTATCGAGTTTCAACCAAGTAGGCCGGAACAAGCGCATCGCAGTTCCGACAATACCAATGCTTCGTGCCATTCTTGAGCCGAAACTGCGCTGCGCGTGTTCCGGCCCACACCCTTATCTGCCGCTCGCCTTAACGGCCCTTGGATGTGCGGCGACCGCTCTCATTCGGTGCCGTCTGTCATTGTGCGACCCATCGCGAAATCGAATTCAGAGATCGCAGGGACCATCATCGCGGCCGTCGTGAATCCATACGTGACGGCGATCATTAGGAAGATTGTCAATTCGCGATCACCCAGCATAAAACTAACGATGCAGTAGAACGTTGCGATTGGCAATAGCAACGATGCCCAGAAGACAGCTGAAGATGCGTTTCGAGAACCCAGCGCCACATACAGCCCTAGACTGCCACCGCCAATAAACGCCAGAAACGGCGCATATTGAACTTGGAACGAACCGTTAAACGAAATCATGATCGTCATGCACACTACGACGCCCACGAAGAGAAAGAACACGGCACCCAGGCTGATTGTTATTGCGGATCGTGAATTCGCGTAATTCATGCCAAAATGAACACCCAGCATCGTCACGAAAATGTCCATCACGACCAGGCAACCGATCAGGTACAGAAGGTTTTCCGTGGTGATGCCATTTTGCCACCACAGGAAGCCGCAAAGCACCATCGGAAGCAGCACCATTTCTTTGGTGACCCACAACACACCGCCCAGTTTTCCGAAGACGAATTCGCGGGACGAGAGGTCTGTCACGAGCAAAACATCGAGCGCCTGGCTGTCGCGTTCGTTGGTGATGGAATTGACCGCAAGCGCATTGATGATGACCAGGCTGACCAGGCAAAAAAGCGCCAACATCAATGCGGTGGCGGGAATCCGGCTGGCTAGACCGGTTACGTTGGGAGCTGTTTCCGCTTCCGCCAGAATCCAATAGAGGCCGGACCCGACCATGGCGAACAAGACCAAATACGCAATTCGGATGATCATCACTTTGCGACCATAGGCCCACGTGCAGGCCTCGCGCCAGAGGATGGGGTTGTCCCAGACTTCACGACTGGTTTGGCTGGCCGAGCGAACTCGCGCATCAACGTGACCGGCCCGTGCGGATTCCGCCGTGGTTGCTGGTGTCGTCGCTGCGGCTTCATCCGTCGAGACTTTTTCGGATTCCTCCTCCGCGGCGTAGATACTTACAGTCTCCGCCTCGTCCTGTTGACCGGGCCGCAGTTCACGCGATGGGTTCCAGATTCGCACGCGAAGAACTGCCACCAAATTGATCAACACGCTGGCGACAAGGGAGACCAGCAAGTACAAGGTGACACCGTCTGTCCACGAAAACAGCGGCGCACTTGCCATGCGAGGAGTTGCCGCGGCCAGGATCGCGCGAAAAGGGCTAAATGAAGCGGCGATCGTCTCGCACGAAAGCCCCGCGGCGGATTCGAAGAGTAGCCCCGATGCGACTGCTTCCCAGAGTCCCACCCACATCATTAGCGTCAACACGGTCATGGACAACGTCTGAAACGTCTTTTCACGCCACAGAGCCAAGACGGAACCGAGGCTTCCGGCGGCCAGCGCTGATGTGAATGTTATCAGCAGGGCGCGCACGACTTGATCCGTCGACACGCCGCCCAACAACGTGATCAGCATTAAGACGGGGGCGGAAGCAATCACCAGGACGAAGACATCCAGCAGGGCTGCCAGCAGCTTGCCGAGGACCAGTTCGCTGTTCCTGAGCCTGGTCATCAGCAGCAGAATCAGTGTCCGGCGGTCCTTCTCCTGAGAAACCGCGCTGGCCACGCCAAATGCCGATAGAAAGACGACTAAAGTCAATTGCAGGGGCGCTAGAATCTGGAAAAGCCTGGCTCCAAAGCGAGCCATGTCGCCGATGTTGCGGACGATCTGCGTGTCCGCCTGAACAAGCCAAGCAGTGCAAATCAGCACCAGAAGCCCCAGGACGTAGATGGCGCGAAGAACATAGTGGCGCGATCGACGAGGAGTTGTCGACGCTTCACGAAAGAAAACGGGACCCACTAACAATCCGTCAACTCCTTGCCAGCACGAAAAAGTCGGTCGTGATACACTGTTGCTTTGATACGGAGCGGCATTATAGCTTGGTTCAGATTGATTTGCCGAGGTGGCCGTTGGCGGGAAAAAGCGCAGGCGCTCAGGTTTTGTCGAAGACGTAATTGCTGTTGGTAAAACACTTTAGGCGTGAGAGACAGATTTGCATTCCCGGCTGCCAAATAAACTGCTAGTTCGGCGCATCATGATTTCAACGCCGCACGCGGCATCAGGAGCGGTGGCGTGACGGCCGACGACGCAACGAGATTAGATCCGGCTATCGTCGAGGCACTGCTGCGAGAACATGGTGCCGAACTTGAACGTTTCATGATTGGTGTGTTGCGGGACCCGCAATTGGCGGGGGACGCAATGCAAAATGCACTCGTCAAAATGGTGGAGCGGGGCCATACGTCTCAGGAGAAAACTCGCAAGGCATGGTTGTTTCGAGTGGCCTATCACGAGGCATTGTTGTTGCGTCGTCGTGAGGGCATTGGCGAAAACGTCTTGCGGCAACTTGCGACGACGGCCACCACGCAGGCGGGACCCGCCGACGAACCGATTCTGAGAGCTGAAATTGTGGGACGAGTTCGGAAGGCAATGGATGCACTGCCACGCGAGCAGCGACGCGTTGTACGGATGAGGATTTACGAACAAAAGACCTTCAAGGTGATTGCGGAAGAATTGCAGATTCCTATAGGAACCGCGCTGTCACGGATGCGAGCCGCGATGGGGCAGCTGCGGTCAGAATTGACTGAACCTGAATGACTCACGACAAACCGATGAATAACAGCAAGACTAACAGATCGAGCGCATCGACTTCGCTGGATATCGAATGGCTCGCCTTTCAGTATCTCACTGGCGAACTACCCGAAGCCGCCATCGTCTATTTTGAAGAATGCCTGGAGAACGATCAGCTGGCACGCGAAGCCCTCGCGCGAACTGTTGAATTGACACAGGCAATGGCGATGGTCGAATCAACAACGGGCGACGTGCCATCGAACAATACACCTTGCGTTCGATCTCCAATAGTGGCGACACAGTTTTTTCCGCATGATCAGGCTGGCAAGGCTTGGATGGCCCCAGTTGCCTGGTCGGCGGTTGCCGCCTTAGCCGGTCTGGCTGCCTTGTTGTTTTGGAACGCGCGAACTTCGCCGCCGAGCTTGAATCCA
>JASLRF010000208.1 GCA_030744095.1 Pirellulaceae bacterium
TCATGTTTCAGCTTTCGATTTTCGAACATTGGCACGGACTGAGGGAAGCGCCGACGATGAAAACCGGGTGTCGGCGAACCTGGGGGCGAGTCCGTGCCCAGAAACTGATCCAATTTTTGCTGAGAACCTTCCGTCAGAATAGGATCGGCGATCTGTTTGGCGATTCACCAGTGCGAGCGCCGTCGATGGTCCCGATTGCCTGGTGGCTACGACTGTCAATTGCCTTATCTTCGGTGTTCTAAAGATAATCGGTGGAACGGGAACGTGGTCGGCCTGCCCGGGAGGCGTGACGCAAAGGCCACGCCTCTACCACGTTCGTGGAAGTCTACGCAGTGCGACATTTGCCGAGAACGAGGCAAGTTACGATCGCTTGATGATCGGCGATACATTCGTCCGGTTATGACGAAAGTGCGAGTTACACCGCGTCGAACGCTCGAACGTTGATCGTTGAACGAGAAATGAATAAGGTTGCCGGCCTTCGCGCAGCCTACCGCGAATCTGCACGTGGTGTCTTCACTGGTGCGGCTGGTTTTCCAGGCAGCTTGCGTGGTTCTTCCTTGATCCGTTTCAGGGCTTCGCGAATGCCGCGGTCCAGTTGTGTATCGCGTCCGCGAATCAGCAGTCGAGGATCATTCTCGACGACGATGTCGGGTTCGACTCCGATGCCTTCAAGAATCCACTCGCCGCGTTTCGAGGCAAATCCAAATTCGGGAACATAAATCGTTCCGCCGTCAATCAGTGTGCCGCGATTCGTAATGCCTGTCACGCCGCCCCACGAGCGTTTTCCGATCAGCGGCCCGAGGCCCGCTTGCCGGAACATGGCGGGGAAAATATCCCCGTCGGATGCCGATGTCTCGTCGAGCAGGCAAACCAGGTGACCGTGCATCAGTGTCGACGGATAGGTGCGCGTGTAGTCGTTGTTGCGAGAATAGCGGCTTGCCAGCAATGTTCGCCGCAAACGATCGATGATCATGGCAGACACGTTGCCGCCTCCGTTGCTGCGCACGTCGATGACCATGCCTTCCTTATGCGTTTGGGAATAAAACCACTTGTTGAATTCGCGAATTCCCTCGGCACCCATATTTGGCAAGTGCATGTAGCCAAGTCGCCCACCGCTTGCCTTAGCCACTTTGCGGCGGTTGCGCAAGACCCAGTCCAGGTAAACCAAGTCGTGTTCACTGGTAATGGGCTCAAAGGTCACGTTGCGGGCACCTTCGTCAGACGGCTCCTTGTTGACGGAGAACGTGACGGGCCGGCCTGACTTGTTGCGCAGCAGTCGATATGGATTCTCTGACCCGTCGAGCGGCTGGCCGTCAATCGCCAGCACGTATTCGCCTTCGTCCACGTTTACGCCAATTGCGGTGAGCGGCGCGCGGTAAGTTGGCTCCTCATTGTGACCGGCGAAGATCTTGGCGATGCGGTAGTGACCACTATTTCGATCGAGTTCAAAGTGAGCGCCCGGTAAGGCGACGGAAGCTCGATCCGGGATTTCGAAATCACCGCCCGAATTGTAGGCGTGCCCCACATTCAACTCGGCGATCATCTCGTTGATGACGTAGCTCATGTCAGAACGGTGCGCGGCGTGCTTTAGCAGGGGGCGGTATCGCTGGCGCAGTGCTTCCCAGTCGTAACCATGCATGTTATCGACATAGAAGAAATCTCGGAAGCGGCGCCAGATTTCGTCGAAGATCTGCTGCCGTTCTTGCTGTGGGTCGACATCAGCTACTAGCCCGTCGGTAGGTACGTTCTTGGCCGACGACTTGCCAGTTGGTGTCGCATCGACAAGCGAAAACGCATCACGTTGACGCAGTAAGACCTTCTTCCCGTCCTCCGAAAGTGCGTATCCGCCGGCATTTTCGGCCAACGTGGTCGCCTTCCGCGTCTTCAGCGAAAAGATCTTCAATTCTGGTTTGACATCGGACTCGCGACCGTAGTACGACGCGCCTCCGCGAACGTAGATCAAATGCCCTTTGATCGCAGTCAGCCCGAAGTAGTTGTCGTCTGGAATTGGAACTCGCGCGACGCGGGCTGCCAAATTGCCAAAGTCAATCTTCAGTGGTGCCTTGTCGTCTTTCTTTGGTTTGCCCTTGGGGGCGTCCTCTTCCTTGCCGTCCTTCGCCGCCGCGCTCTCTACGTCGTCGTCCGTTTCAACCGCTTCGTCACTCTCGCGCGGAAACGGGTCGGCGACATCTTTGCGCAGCGCCAAGGCGAAGATTCCGGTTTCCCGGTCCTGTACGAAGTTCCATTCCATCGAACCCAGCTGCGGCGCAAACTGCCGATCGCTGAAATAGTACAGATAGTCGCCATCGGGGTCCCACGTCGGTTCAAATTCGTGTAACCTATCGCTGGTGATTTTACGGGACTTACTATCCAGCTTGCTCCAAATGTGGATGGCGCGGAAACCGTTGGGGCTCTCCATGCTGAACGCCAGATAGCCGCCGCGAGGCGACCAGGTGAAGTCACGCAAACGACCGCCGCGATCATCGGCGACTTGCACAATCTTCTTATCTCTCACGGTGACTACAAAGAGTTTTCCATTCTTGTCGCTGAAAGCGATACGTGATCCGTCAGGTGACCACGTAGGCGAGTAACGCATGGCCGTTCCATCCGAGGTCAGTGCCTGCGGCGCATGATCGCCCTTGGCGTCGATCAGATAGACTTCTTCCTCGCCTGTCATATCTGATAAGAATGCAATCTGTTTGCCATTGGGCGACCAACTGGGCGACTTGTCATGAGCGCCGGAGGAATGCGTCAGGTTGCGCGTGGGTCCTTTTTCGCTGGGCAGCGAGAAGATGTCGCCCCGAGCTGCAACAACAACACGTTTACCCTGTGGGCTGAGCCCAAAGCCGCTGACCCGATCAGCCACAGAGATGTGTTTGGGACGCATCGCCAACGCGTCCGTCGGCACGGTGATTTTGATCGCGCGAATCTTGTTCGTCCGCGTGTCATGTAGGTGCAACCTGCCCTGCAGTTCGTACACGATCCGAGTGCCTCCGCCACGGCTGGGCCAACGGACGTCGAACTTCTTGCTCTTGGTGACCTGAACCGTTTTCTTGGTTTTCAGATCGTAATAGAACAGATTGAGTGTATCGGTCCGGTCCGACGAAAAGTAGATGCGGTCGCCCATCCACATCGGATCCCGGTCGCTCCGCAGATGATCAGTGACCTGCCGCTGCTGATGGGTCTTCAGGTCGAATATGAACAGGTCTTGAGCCCAACCGCCTTGGTAGCGTTTCCAGGTGCGAAAGTCGCGGAACAACGGCGAGTATGCGATCTGCTTGCCGTCCGGTGAAAGGTCACCCGCACCAGCTTTGGGCATCGGCAGCGGTTCGGGCAAACCGCCCTTGGTGCTGACTGTGTAAAGGCGATTGTGGCCAATGGACCAGCCGTAACGGAGCGAACGAAACAGAATACTCTGGCCATCCGGCGACCAGCCGTAAACCTGGTTGTCGTAACCCCAGCGGTCCGGCAACGGCCCGCGGGCGGGATAGTATGTCAACTGGCGAGGCACGCCGCCGCCTGCGGGAACCACGTAGACCTGTTCGTCGCCATCGTACTGACCCGTGAAAGCGATCCACTTTCCATCGGGTGAGAATTTGGCAAACAGTTCGAGACCTGCGTGTGCCGTCAGGCGTCTGGCGCTGCCACCGACATCCGATGCCGTCCATAAGTCGCCGGCGTAAGTAAAGACGACCCGCCTACCGTGGACATCGGGGAAGCGGAGCAGTCTGGTTTCCGCCGAGGCCACGTCGGTATTGAGAAAGACAATCGTGGCGAAAAAGAAACAAAAACCGTGCAGCAACGCCTTGGATGCAGGGACCATCAACCGACTCCTCAAGATGCGTAACTCAAATGATGCAATTCACTCAAGCCCGCATTATAGCCAAGGGACGGTGGCACGTCTCCGCTGTCGCGAAAATCGTCACACCTCAGAAGTCTGGTTGCCTCGACGGACCGTCATCCGGTCATCTGTCGAGCGTGAACGCCGATCAATGGACACCGCGTTACTCAGTCATAAATCCACGGCCTGCGGCCGTGCGACCCCGAAAGGCTCCGCCGATCCGACGAGAGAAATCCACCGGTGTTGTGCCACGGTGGCACTGTTGTGGCACGGTCTCCCACCCCCTGTTGTGGCACGGTCTCCTGATCCCTGTTGTGGCGCATCAGGACTCACCGATTGACCTTTCCTCCGAACGTGGTCCGGTCGGGAGACTGGCCCACAACGTGACCGGCCCACAACGTGTGTGTGAGTGTGAACGTGTCGTATCGTCGTTGTTCGCTCTGCGAACATACGCCAAGTGCATGGAGCAAACAGCAACTATGATTGATGCGCCAGTCCTTAGTTTGTCGCGCGGGGCGACGGGCCGGGGGCAAATGGTGATGAATCGGGACCTAGCGGCAAGTTTGGGCGGGGTGTGAAGCTGTTTGTTGACGGGAAATCTGTTGGAATCGGGCCAGGCAACGGTAGTGAGGTAGGCGTGCCGACAGGCTGGCGATTCGGTGTTGGAGGCGTAATGCCAATTCCGTCGGCCCAGAGTCCGGCAATGGTCATGGCAGCAGAAACGTATTTCTCTTCCGATTCTTGGCGCTGCGTGACCTGAGATCGAAGTTCTTGCAGGCGTGTTTCCAACTCGGATAATTTCTGTTCGCGCCACCATGTTTCGATCGCGTAATGCTCGGTGTAGTTTTCTTTCAAAGCCAGACTGGCGGCCTCTTCTTCCTCCGGGGTCTCGGCCGCCTTGAGCTTTTCCAGCAAGCCTTGATGACGAGCCGCGGTAACCGCCAGGACGGCAACACGCTTTCCTTCTGGTGGTAACTCCAGGTGTTGTAGATCATCTGCAATATTGACGCGGATAGATTGTGTCTCGGAAACGTACTTCACAACCTCGGCAATCTTGCCATGCGGCATCTGAACCTTTGCCGTCACTGGCCGCGTTACGGTGTATTGAAACTCGACGAATTGCGACGGCGCAGCCGCCGAGACGTTTTCATTTTTCGGTATTTCCGCCGATGGTGAAACGGGAGTTGCCAGTACCGGTGTCGGCTGGTATCTGTCGGGGGTCAAGGGGCGCCCACTTGCACTGGGTTGAGGCACTGTGAGAGTCGGATTGTTATCGCCGAG
>JASLRF010000209.1 GCA_030744095.1 Pirellulaceae bacterium
ACTTATTGGCCGGATACCAATACTCGCGGCTCGACGAAGATCTTCTGATCAGCAGTTCGACCTTCATCACCGCGACCGCGAACACTCAAGCCATCACGGATCGCTTTGAAACGCGTAACGAATTCCACGCGGGAGAAATCGGAATTGCCTACGAGTGTTATTACGACTGCTGGCAATTCGACTTGCTGGCCAAAGTCGGCTTCGGCAACATGAAGCAGACTGTGACGATTGCGGGCACGACGACCAACAATGGCACCTTGGCCGTACCAGCGAGAGGTTTGCTGGCGAACACCGACATTATCGATCCAACGATTACGAATCAAGGTCGGTTCACCCAGGACAGCTTTTCAGTCTCACCGGAAATCGGCGCGACAGCCAGTTACTCGATTGATGACTGTATCCAGTTATCATTTGGATATTCATTCATCTACTGGAGTAGTGTCGCGCAAGCCGGTAGTCACATTCCGCCGAATCTGAACGTGCCAGCGACCTTTATGTTCAACGATACCTCCTACTGGGTTCACGGCTTGAACGCGGGTATCGAATTCCGCTTTTAGGCGACACGGGCAGATAGAATCTCAGCCTAGCAGCTTCTTCGTCAGCGCGACGGTGTCTTCCAGCGACTTGTCGCGTCCTTCGCGCGTCGCCCATCCTGAGAATCCGATCTCGACGAGCGATTTCTGAACCTCCGGCCAGTTCACGTCGCCTTCGCCAAGCCGGCAGAATCCATTCTTCTGGCCCCAGTCCTTGATATCCAATTTGACGATTCGTCGACCGAGAGCCCGAACCCAATCCTCTGCGGGGCCAAACTTGCGGCAGTTGCCAATGTCGAAATAGGCACCAACCCACGGGCTGTTGATCTCGTCCAGGTAGTCGCGAAACTGGGAGGGATCTTCGCAGAATCCGTTCCACACGTTTTCGATCAACACGTGAATCCCCAACCGACTGGCCAGCGGTGTTACTTTCCGAATCTCGACGATCGACCGCTGCCAGACATGGTCGTGATTTTCGTCATCACCACTGACGCGACCCGCCACGAGCAAGACCGTCGATCCGCCGACGGCATACGAATCACGAATCGCCTGTTCGAGCGCCGCGACGCCAATGGCCCGTGAGGCAGGGTTTGGCGAAGAGAGACGTTCTTTCCAATGCACCATGTCGACCACGCCATGCACGGGGAAATCGACCTCTTCGACAGCTTCGCGCAAGGCACGCGTATCCGAGATACCCGGACTACCTCCCTCCACGCCTGTGAAGCCTAACGCTTTCAGCTCCTTCAGCCGTGCCACCATGGCCGCTTTGTCTTTTCCGATACCGCCTCCTTTGATTGCCGAATAGATGATCGGTACCTGGGCCGATCCGTCATCAGCGCTGGCGGCGGACCCAATTCCTAATGCCGCGGCAGCACCGATTGTTGAAGTAGCCTGCAGAAAATGACGGCGGCTTTGCGTGAAGTCGGTCATGAGAGCGCCTCGCTGGACAACGTAAAGGGGAGGGGAATCAAGCGGACCCCATAGTCTACCAGCCGCGAATGTGAAAAACAAAACGGGGATTTGATTGTCTCGCGTGGAAGCGACCCGTTCCAGCTAGATCGCTCGGCCCGCCCCGTCGCAGCCGAGCATGGACCGCAACGGACTCAACGGCGGTTGTTGTTTCTTGCGAGTGTTCCGTCATTCTTGCCAACCGACAACATTGAGACGATAATTCACGCTGATCGTATGTCGCCGTGAGCCCCAGACGCTTATGGTGACACCTTGTCACAGGAAATCTTAGCGGTCTGTGCAATGAGCGAAGCCCGATGCCCTCTTTGCAACGCGCTCTTGGACGTTCGAGCTCATGCCTCAGCGGCTTATCGCTGTCCGATTAATCGAAAAGTATGGTGATGACCCGCCGCCGACACAAAACTCTTGGTGAGTTCCCTGGGGATTCGAAACGAGAAGATTGGAACCACTATGTCAAGAAACAACGTTCTCTTTACGCTCATCATCATATTACTGTTTGTGGCAACCTGTCCGCTTTCCCGCGCCGCCGATTGGCCGATGTGGCGGCACGACGCAGGTCGGACGGGGAAGTCTAGTCAGCCAGTGTTGGTAACGCCCTATCTCCAATGGACACGACAACTACCGCCGCTGACTCCAGCCTATCGAAATCCGCGACTGCAGTTCGATGCGGGCTACGAACCGGTTGTGGCGGGAAAAACGTTGGTCGTCGGGTCGTCACGAAACGATTCGGTCACGGCCTATTCGACGGAGACTGGTGACGAGCTGTGGCGTTTCTATTCCGAAGGGCCAGTTCGATTTGCACCGGTGTTGTGGCAGGGGCGCGTGATTTTTGGCTCCGACGACGGACACTTATATTGCCTGGCTTTGGACGACGGCGAGTTGCTTTGGAAATTCCAGGCGGTTCCACGATCGAGAAAGATCCTCGGCAATCGACGACTGATTTCCGTGTGGCCAATCCGAGGTGGTCCGGTCGTCGCGGACGGCCACGTTTATTTCGCCGCCGGCGTCTGGCCGTTCGAAGGCGTGTTTATCTACGCACTTGACGCGGCAACGGGAAAGAAGGTCTGGCTGAACGATCGGTTGGGGTTCGTCTACGGGGATCATCCGCACAACGCCGAAGCATTTGGCGGCATGACGCCACAGGGTTATCTGGTGGTCAACGGCGATGAACTGATCGTCCCATGTTCGGCCGCCTATCCCGCGAAACTGTCTCGCCGTACCGGCGAGACTATCGAATTCACGCTGCCGCGTCAGTCACGTTTGCCAGGCGGATATTTCGCGGCACTGGATCCAAAGGACAAGCGAGATCTGCGCCGTGGAGATGTGACGCTGGATCAGCTGGTCAACCGCCAACAGCACGAAGACGATTGGCGGACCGGCGCGCCGGACAAAGGGCTTAGCCGACGCATCACACTGGCGGATACGATTGTCAGTTTTGACGACAAGTTTTCCGACCTTACGGCACCGATCCACTGCATCATCGCGGCCGGCGGCAAGACTTTTGTCGTGACTCGTGATGGTGCGTTGCTTTGCTATGGCGCGAGACCTCTTTCGGCTCCGAAAGTCCATGCCGTTCCGCGGTCGCCCGTCTCCCGCCTAACTGATTCGTCGCTGAACACGGCGCTCGTGGAAGCGGCCGGTGCGCTGGACGGTTTCGCCCTGATTTACGGTCTGGCCGACGGAGAGTTGGTGGAAAACCTGATTCAGAAGACGCGGCTCCACATCATTGGCGTCGATCGCGACGGGGCGACGATCGCGAAGCTGAGACGGCGTTTCGATTACGGCGACTATGGCACTCGCATCGCCTTGCTGACGGGCAGCCCCAAGGACATCGAAATCCCTCCCTTTCTGGCCAGTTTGATTACCTCGGAAACGCCAGAACGCTTCGTGGATTCAGACAGCATTCGCGACGCGGCCAAACTGCTGCGACCGTTCGGGGGCAGCCTCTGCTTTCAAACCGACAACACGGCACATCAGCGGATCAGTGAGGTGGCAAACGAGTTTTCCGAAGGCCCGTTCTCCGTGGAACGCGCGGGACAGATTACCGTTGTCCGTCGGTCGCGCGGTCTACCAGGGGCCACCAATTACGCAGGCGGCTGGCAGCCCAGCCAGGATGTCTGGGTGCGCGCACCGTTGGGCGTGCTGTGGTTCGACGACGGACTTGGACATTTCAAACGATCGCCTCAACCGAAATTCATCGATGGTTTGATGATCTCGTATCCCAAGGACTGGCACGCCCAGCGGAAGAAAGGGGACTATAGCACCGACTACCCGCTGCTGGATGCGGAATTGAGCGACGTGTACACGGGTCGCGTTTTGGGCCAACATGAAGCCGTCAGCGTCCGAAAACAGCTCGAGAAAGCCGATCCCAACGGTCGCGAACCTTCGCAATATCGACCGCCCACACAGCGAGACGCGTGGAAGCCAGATCCACCGAGCCCGGGACAGCGGATCAATCCGCTAACAGGCGAGACAGAACCCCGCACATTCCCCAAGAGCTACGGGTGCGATGGTGGGCTGGACTACGGAAAGATCTTCACGATGCGCAGTGGCACGCCCGCTTTCTACGACAAGACGCTCGAAAGCGGCACGATCTGCATTAGCGGACCGCGTAGCGGTTGCACCAACAGCGTGATCCCCGCCAACGGACTGCTGAATGTCCCGTATTTCTACGAAGGTTGCACGTGCAGCTATCCGCTGCCGGTTGGTTTGGCGATGGTGGCGATGCCCGAAACGCACGAGCAGTGGGCTTGTTGGGGGCCTGGCCAGCCAAGACAGATTCAGCGCGTCGGTATCAACTTCGGCGCACCGGGCGACCGCATGACCCGAGAGGGCACACTGTGGTTGGATTTCCCCAGCGTTGGTGGGCCATCGCCCGAGTTAACAGCAACCGCGCTGCCCCGGGCGACCGAGTATCATTACCGTCATAGCCTGTGGATAGAGCAGGGCACGGGGTGGCCGTGGGTCGTCTCTTCCGGAGTCCAAGGGCTATCGAGTTTTGTGTTGCGTGATCTCAAACCGGGCCGCTACCTTGTTCGACTGTTTTTCGCCGATCTGGAAGGTGCTGTTGCAGGGATGCGGATTCAATCCATCAACGTTCAGGGCAAAACCGTGCTCAGAGACTTCGATATTTCCGCCGGTAGCGGTGGTGGGCTGCGCGGTGTCGTCCCTGAATTCTCCGGCGTCGTGGTCGGCGACAACGGTGCCTTCGAGTTAAACCTTGCAGCAAAACGTGGGAAGACGCTGATCAGTGGATTGGAGCTTGTTCGTCAGGGTAGCGGGAGGTGACCATGAGACCAAAGCGGTCTGCCTACTGATTCTCCACCTTTGCGAACTAGAGAACTACTTACGATGGGCAAGAAAGGGGGCGAGAGTCTTTTTCGGCCAGCGACTTTCGATCGGCAGACACCGATGGCCGAAAAAGACTCCCGATCCCTTTCGACTTACGTCACCTCATTGAACGGTATTGCTCCTCATTCACAAACTTTGCGGACTAGAAAAGAACCAACGATGAAACGACCGAACCGGTTTTTTGCTTTCCTTCATATCCTGTTTCCGATCCTGGCGTTATTGCCGCTGCAGGCGGTAACTGGCGCAGACAGACCGAACGTCTTGCTCATTCTGGTCGACGACTTGAAGCCGGCGATTGGATGCTATGGTGATCCGTTAGCAAAGACACCGAACATCGATGCGCTCGCAACACGGGGTATGAGATTTGACCTGGCTTACTGCAACCAAGCCGTGTGTGCGCTGTCGCGGTTCACATTGATGTTGGGTTCGCATTCGACATCGACAGGACTGTACGGTCTAGGCAGCCAGTTGCGAGCAATCGTGCCCGACGCAACAACGATGCCTCAGTATTTTGCGAAGCACGGTTATCGAACCGAATCACTAGGAAAGATCTTTCACATCGGTCATGGGAATCACGGTGACCCGGGTTCCTTCAGCGTGCCGCATTTCCACGATAAGGTGATCGAGTACGTCGATCCGGCCAGCACCGACGGTGGTATGCTGACACGGGAGGAAGCGTATTTTACAAATCAAAAACTTGGCCAGATCAGATCGTTGCCACGGGGCGCGGCTTTCGAGTCACCCGCTGTCGAGGACATCGCTTACGCCGACGGTCGTGTGGCGGCAGAGACAATCAAACGACTGCGTGCCGCGAAGCAGCGACGAATGAAAGACGGCACTCCCTTCTTTATTGCCGTTGGCTTCGCCCGACCACACTTGCCTTTTAGCGCGCCGAAGAAGTACTGGGACCTCTACGACCCGGCCATGCTGCCAATGCCACAGAACGAAAATCTTCCGGTCGGAGCTCCGGCAGTGGCCGGCAAACGCGGCGGAGAAATCACAAACTACAAACCGGTTCCGGAAAAGGGCGAAATCACCAACGGGCTGAAGCGAAGACTGATTCACGGCTACTACGCCAGTATTAGTTTTGTCGATGCGCAGATCGGCAAGGTGACAACGGAACTCGATCGACTTGATCTCGCCGACAATACGATGATCGTGCTGTGGGGCGACCATGGATTTCACCTCGGGGACCTTGGTATCTGGACGAAGCACACCAACTACGAACAAGCGAACCGCATTCCGATC
>JASLRF010000210.1 GCA_030744095.1 Pirellulaceae bacterium
CCGCCGCTGGGAACCACCCTTTTGTCGCCGCAGAATTGCATCCAACGGAATAAGAGATCGTTGTCAGTGCCCAATCCCGCTAGAATAGAGCGACTCGACGTTTTCCTGTGATGAGGGGAACGATGCGAGAAGTTTCCTCCAAGACACACGATTCAGGCATCTCAAGAGGTGGTTCGTTGGTTAAGAACCTACCCCCAAGAGTCCGGTGGCCCTATCGAAAAAAGGCTGCTTACGGCTTGCTCGTGACGATACTGTTCTTCTTTGTCGTTGAGGGATTGCTCACACTTGCCCACTTCGAATCGATCCCGGTTCACAGAGATCCTTTCATTGACTTCGAGTCGAACACTCCGCTGTTCGTCGAACAGTCACAAGATGATGGCGCATTTCTACAGACTGCTGAAAACAAACTGAGTTTCTTTAACGCACAAAGATTCCAGAAGAACAAACCAGAAAACACGATCCGCATTTTCTGTTTGGGTGGGTCGACGACTTACGGCCGACCGTATGACGACAGGACTTCATTTGTCAGTTGGCTGCGGGAACTGCTCGAGGTCGCTGCTGGCGATCAGCAATGGGAAGTGATCAATGCGGGCGGCATCAGTTATGCCAGTTATCGAGTGGCGGCGGTGATGGAGGAATTGTGTGATTACTCTCCTGATGTATTCGTCGTATACACAGGACACAATGAATTCCTGGAAGAGCGAACCTATCGAGATCTTCGTTCCAGGCCAGCAAGTACGCAGCGACTGAGTACCATGCTTCGCAAAACTCGAACGTACTCGCTGGCGCATATGTTGCTGCGCCAAGAGAAGTCGCAATCTGACAGCCGCTACTTGTTGTCCAGTGAAGTCGATACGATCCTCGACCATGCTGCTGGCCCAAACTCGTACCATCGCGACGATCAGCTGCGTGAGGGCATTCTCGAACACTTCGAATTCAACATTGACCGGATGGCAGAAACCGCTCGCTCGGCCGGTGCGGAGATTCTATTTGTCACGCCTGCCGCGAACTTGAAAGATTTTTCTCCCTTCAAGAGCGAACATCGCTCTAATTTGGACGACACGCGGCGTCAGCAATGGTCCGAGTCGTTTGCCCAGTCAATCGTGCTGGAGGAGAGCAACAATCTGAATGAAGCTCTCGCTGCACTGGAGAAGGCGTCCGATATTGACAATCAGCGCGCTGATCTGCACTTCCGTACGGGACGGTTGCTTTTCGCGCTACGGCGATTCACCGAAGCGCGTACTGCGTTCCTACGCGCTATCGAAGAAGATGTCTGCCCACTTCGCGCAGTTCCCGCGATTGAACAGATCATTGAGCGGACCGCCAGTTCCCATGGAGTTCCCACGGTCGATTTCGACAGCATTTTGAAGAGTGACTGCTTACATCAATACGGTCACAACTCACCTGGCAAAGAGTACTTTCTCGATCATGTTCATCCTACACTTGCAGCGCATCGCTTGCTTGCTACAGCCATTGTCGAGGCGATGGGTCAGCTAGGCATAGCAACGCTCGACGAGTTGTGGAAAGAAGATACAGTTGCGATGGTGTCACAGCGCATTACGTCGCGTGTGGATCCGGACCTTCGATCACGAGCGATGACGAATTTGGCTCAGGTCCTTAGCTGGGCGGGAAAACAAGTAGAGGCAGGGCCAATTGCAGTTGAAGCTGTTCGCTTGCGATCGGAGCAGGGCTTGACGGCCGATCCTGAGAGCCAGTTCTATGCGGCGGTACACTATGCAATGGTCGGATCGGACGAAAAAGCGATAGAACTCTTGGGAATGGTTGTTGAACATGAACCCAACCACGCACGAGCCCGCTGGCGGCTGGCGACCTTGCTCTACGATCGGACGAGATATGATGAAGCAAGGCACCATTTCCTCGAAGCCGTGCGACTAGATCCTTCGGACGCTTACTCGCATCGTATGTTGGGCGGCATCTCGTTACTTTCCAAACAATACGACATGGCTTTGGTGTCTCTTAAGCGATCCGATGAATTGACTCCCAACGACCCTGGCATCTGTGTTGACATTGCATTCGCATTCCAACAACTCGGCCGCGATCAAGACGCAATCGACTGGTATCGCAAGGCAATCCGTCTGGGTGTTGACGCACCCGGCATTCAGCAGCAATTGCGGCGACTGCTGACGAAGCGAGTGCGTAATACAGAATCGCCGGAATGAGGCTGAAACCGCTCTCGACGACAGATTGTTGTGCCAGAGTTTCACGAGCAGGGGATATTGCATGGGGTGGCGTTCGACGCGACGGGACAGAGCCAGGCGTGTATGGGCATTGCAGTCGGCGCATTTTCCTCTGACCATCTGTTTCGCGTAGCGCCTTCTGTCATATAGAATTTCTATCATCTAAAATGTTACGGATGTGACGAAGATCGTTTCGGTCGCGATGGACAACCGGAGCCGAAGTGTCGAGTTTTTGTGCGCCAATTCTGGCAACAGCAGGATAACTCGTCCAACACGGAATAATCGTCCTTGCTCGTAACGACTGAATAGTTGCCGACCCGAGCAACAAAAGGAAAGAGGTTATGTCGCGACATCAACTTCCGTGCTCTGCGACGACGCTACTGACTGTTGTGCTTATGCACGTTTCGTCCGCCCAGGCTGCCGAACCGGTTTGTCCCGGCAAGCAGTGGGCCTCAAGAACGCCGGATGAGGTAGGGATGAATGCAGCCAAGCTGAAGGCGTTCAGCCGATTCGTCGGCGGGCGCGGTTGTGTCGTGCGGCGGGGGTACATGGTTTACTCGTGGGGCGATACTGGCCGCCGGGCGGACGTAGCCTCGGCGTGCAAGCCCTTCTATTCGCACTTCCTCTTCAAAGCTCTCGAAGATGGCGAGATTAAGAGCCTTGATGAGCGCGCGGTGCGCTGGGAACCACGACTGAAACAGATCAATAGGGAACTCGTTTTCAAGGACGAGGCCATTACGTGGCGGCATTTTTCCAACCAAACCTCTTGTTATCAGTTGGTTGAAAAACCGGGAACTGCCTACGCCTACAACGACTGGCAGATGGCGTTATTCTGGGACACGTTGTTCTTGAAGGTCTACGGTGCAACCTACGATAACGTCGACGCGAAAGTGTTTCAGCCATTGCTGACCGAACCGCTGCAGTGCCAGGACAAGCCGACAATGATGGCGTTTGGAACGAAGAATCGGCCCGGTCGTGTTGGCATTTCAGTGCGTGACTTTGCCCGTTTCGGGCTGCTGTATCTTCGACACGGCAATTGGAACGGAGAGCAGCTGATCACCCGGAAACATGCCGACCTGGCCGTGACCAGCCAGTTGCCGAATTCGATCCCGCGCGCCGGACGGAAAATTGCCGAGATGATCCCCGGCCAGCGTTCGCTCGGCTCGACGAGTAAGCCAGACAACCAGACCGATCACTTCGGCAGCTACAGTTGGTTGTGGTGGACCAACGGGGTGGATCGCCATGGCGTGCGGATGTTTCCCAACGCACCAAAGGAATTGTTCGGTGCCTTCGGCCACGGCGGACCGCGAGCCATGTGGGTCATCCCTAGCCTCAAAATCGTCGTCTCGTACAACGACGCCAAGATGAAGAAATGGACCAGTGGCGAAAAGAACCCAACCGATACCGCAATGAAGCTGCTGATGGAGGCGGTGACGCCAGCAGGCCGGCGACAATGAGCGGAGCCAATTGGAACAACCTTGACGGTTAGTCAATGACAGGGGGACTCGATGCAGCGCCATTTGATGTTTGTCGCCATACTTGCCTTCGTGACGAGTACGCTCGCCGCAGGAGACTCTGAGTCAAAGGGCCGCGATGACTTTGCCAAATGGTCCCGCATCGAGTTGACGTTTCACGGGCCAGATTCGCGTGCCCGCAGTGATCCCAATCCGTTTTCCATACGGCTTGACGTGCAGTTCACGAGTCCCGCTGGACGGCAATACGTCGTTCCCGGATTCTACGACGGTGACGGGAAGGGCGGATCGGACGGCAACGTTTGGAAAGTCCGTTTTTCCGCCGACAAAATGGGCCGATGGACCTACACGACCAAGAGCCCCAACCCACAACTCGATCGCCAGCGAGGGGAGTTGCGGGTTGTCGATGTTCGAGCCGATACCGAAGGTTTTTGGAAATGGGGCCGGCTGGAGTCGGTCGGCACCACGAAGAACAAGATCCGCTACCTGAAATTTCGAGACGGGCCGTATTGGTTGAAAGCGGGTTGCGACGATCCCGAAAACTTCCTTGGCAACTACCGCAGCTACAACACACTGGCCAAACGCAAAGCGGCGATCGACTATCTGGCCGACCGAGGCGTCAACTCCTTCTACATCATGACTC
>JASLRF010000211.1 GCA_030744095.1 Pirellulaceae bacterium
GCAGGCGTGGCAAAAACCGGTGCGAGGCCAACAGCCATTGATCCTCGGGCCCGAGACGTTTATCAACCAGACGGGGCACACCTACAGTGTCGACACGGGAGATCTGGTCAGCGGGTCGGCGCTGTTCCGTCGAGGTGGATGCAATTATGCGGTGGGGGGAAAGAACCTGTTGTTCCTGCGCTCGAACTGTGCGACGTACATCGACATCGAGAGCCGACAGGAATACGCGATCCGAAACCTGAGGTCGGGCTGCAGCAACAGCTTGGTGGCGGCCGACGGGCTGCTCAACGCACCGTGCTTTTCGGTCGGTTGTGTCTGCAATTACCCGATCCAGACATCGTTTGCCATGTTCCACATGCCTCAATCGGCGGCGTGGCACGGAGAAAGTCCACGAAAGCAAGAAGTTACCCTGGATTGACACGTCGGAGTGTGTGGCGTGTCGCAAGGGAGACCACGCCGTCGCCTTAACGAAAAAACCAGGACCCCATCGTCCACAACAGGGCGGCAACTGTTATCGCCACAAAGGTCACAATCCCTGTCCAGTGCAACCAGTCCCGTCGGTCTCCCGCCGCCAGTTCCACAAACGACGTCGCCAGAATGACGACCGCCAACAACCGACTTCCCCAAGCAGAAACTTCGGCAGAAACTGTGATCCACGACATTGAGGCTCTGAAACCAGGTAGATCGAAGCTCCACATCATCGCAACGAAACTGAGACCTTGCGCCAAAGTCACAACGGCTAAAACAAAAAAGAGAACTCTCCAGCGACGGGTGTGCTGGGACCGAGCGGCCAGCGTATACGCAATCGGCAGAAACACGAAAATTGAGCAGTAAACGAAGGTGATCGACGATTCGAACATTTTGAAGTAATTCACCAACAGCATCCAGGCAATAACCGGAAGATAAATCAGGTACTGAACTGCTAAGATCAAGAGGATCCAATGGCCCGGTTGACTCAGCATCGGTGGACCAGATCGAACTCGCGTGAACACCAGCACAATCGCACCGGCGAAGATCGCACCCGTAATGACCCCGTTGATTGCACTTGAGGCGCCCTGGATTGCCCCGTACGCATTCGGCGAACCGCCTTGGTACACGGTCAGCGCACGGCCTAATGTCAGAATGACAGCGCTACATAGAGTCCAGAGCATCAGGTGCTTAATGCTGATCCGCGGCGTTCGCACTGGAGCAAAAGGTGAATCGGCGTGCCTGTCGGATGCAACTCCGTGTTCGTCCATGAAACTGAATGTCGTCTATCTCGTCAGCGGTGTCCATAGCTCTGGAGTTCTGCGCGGGGTGCAGGGTTGTGTGCGGGGCGCGTCGGCGCCTCTGGCACTGTCACCCACCGCGGCTAATGCCTCGTGAAGAAGTGATAGTCCACCGTTGGCCGTGGGTTTAAGACGCACTAACCAGTGTTCTTGATGCATCATGCGCTTGACTTTTGGACATTCGGAAGTGAGAACAACGATCATGAACACGCTTAACCGCCGACAGTTTGCAACTGCCATCGCCTCGGCTTCGCTGGCAATCTGCCATCACCAGTGTGCAGTCGCAGCGCCGGCACGCACATTTCGTGTCGATACGCATCTTCACTGTTTTGCTGGCAAAAACGATGCGAGATTTCCTTATCACGCACGAGCCCCGTACACACCTGAAGAACCGGCAACGCCCGAGCATCTGCTGGAGTGCATGGACGATGGGGGAGTTGACTTCGCCATCGTCGTACATCCCGAGCCGTATCAAGACAACCATGACTACCTCGAGCACTGCTTATCCGTCGGTGGAAAACGGCTGAAGGGAACTGCGCTACTCTTCTCGGATCGAACTGGATCGATTGAGAAACTGCCTGCCTTAGCGAAACGAGTCGACTTGATCGCCGTCCGCGTTCATGCCTATGCCCCCGACCGGCTACCACCGTTTGGAAAGCCGGAGTTGCGTCGTCTTTGGAAAATGGCGACCGAACTTGGACTCGCCGTTCAGCTTCACTTCGAACCTCGTTACGCTGCGGGCTTCGAGCCGCTGATTCGCGACTTCCCCGAAACTCGCGTCATCATCGATCATCTCGGGCGCCCGTTCCAAGGAACACCGCGCGAACATGCGACCGTGGTGAATTGGTCGCGTTATCCAAATACAATCATGAAGCTGTCATCAATTCCTGCAAATCGAAACTACCCACATCGAGACATCGTCCCAGTCATCAAGCAACTCACCGAGCGTTATGGCGCAGACCGCATGATCTATGGCGGCGGTTTTGGTGCCGCGGCGACGGGCGACTCCTATCGTGCGGCTTTCGATCGAGCTGAATTGCTGCTGGACCATCTCACAGTGTCGGATCGAGCAAAGATACTTGGTAAAACGGCAGCCCGCCTGTTCGGGTTTACTGGTTGAGGTGACAGCTGACAGATTTCGCGTTGACAAAAAATAGCGTACTCACATCACCGGTCCGACTCGGATCAACGCAGCACAGTCGACCGGCGCCTTGCTATAGATCGAGGTCGTCCAACGCGTCGATCAAGTCATCCAGTTCGTCTTTCGGTTCGGGCGACTGATCGGCTTGACGCTTGCGAATTCCAGCGTTCATGCCAACCGTTTCCCGACCGGCTATCATCAGCTGTTCGTCGCGCTCGAGGGCCGCGATTTTGACAGCGGACGTATTGTCGTCCGGCGATCCAAACAGTCGAGATAAATCGATCTTCAAGCTACCGACCGTAACCGGCGAACCGGCGATAGCGGGCGTCTTATGCTGGGGAAAGATGATGGCGTTTTCTGGGCAGACGCGACTGCAGGCGGGGCAGCCTTTGCGACAGTTGTCCGGTTGTTCGACCAGAATCGTCTCGGCAACATCAACACCATAAACGCCAAACAGGCAGAAGTCGATGCACTCCATGCAGTTCGTACAGCGGCTGAAGTCAATGACCGGATACCAGCGGCGGCCTCTGCCCTCTTCAATCCTCACCACATCCGCCACAAAGGCATCGTCCGTGGGACTGGCGGGAACCGTCTCCGTCGACGCGGGCACGTTAGAGACCGCGCCCAGCGCCGGCGTTGCGGCAGGCGCAATCGGCAATCCGTCGCCGCCCAGTGCTGTGTCGTTGGTCGGCTGCCCAAATCGCTGCATCGCCTCTGGCGAGGGATCGCCTTGGATCCAGTCGCCCAACGGCACCAGCTTTTGGCTGTTTTCGTCGGCGATCCGTTTGATTTCGTCGACGTACCGTTGCGCCTGATTGTGAACTCGCAAATCGAGGCAGTAGATGCGACGATTGGGAATCGCTCGCTGGTCGGTCACGCGCGTCTTGTCGTCATCGAGGTCTTCTTCTTCGTCGTCTTCGTCGTCGTGTTCATCCTCGTCTTCCATGCGGATCAGGGTCTGGCCTTCGGCACCACGGATTCCGTTGAGGTCCAAGACCCACCGAGCGGCCCGTTCATAGAGCCACGACAGCACGATCACGTTGCCCTTAATGCCATCCAGCGCTAACATTCCGGTGCCGTCGGCCGTGAGATCATACAGGTGTGGTATGACCGTGACGTCGATCCCGGATTCCATCAGCAGGGTCGCGATGATGTCTTCTTCCAGTCCGCGTTTGGCGGGATTCCGGCTTTGTCCCTGCGAAATAACAACAGCGATGCGATTGGCCATAGTTCGTTATTCGTTCAGTTGTCCTTTGATGGTCCGCTGAGTGACTTCCCAAACGGCCGCGAGGTGTTCCATGTACTGTTCTGGTGTAATCAGATCGCCGGTGATGCCTTCCAACTCGAACAACCATCCTTCACCATATTTGTCGACATTAATCGCAGAAGGGTCGGCAAGCAACTCGTCATTGAAACGAGCCAGCCGGCCGGCGGCTGGAGCGTACAACGCGCTTTCTGCCTTCTTACTCTCGATGGCTCCAATTTCCTGCCGGTGTTGCAGGTGAACTCCTGGATCGACCATCCACTCCAAGAAATACACGTCCTGTAACAACCGCACGGCGTAGGCGGTAAAGCCAAACCGATACGTCGCACCGTTCAATACGGTCGCGCCGTCCAATTCAGAAACTCCGTCCACTTCGGTCGCCCACATATGGTTCATTGCGTATTTGCGATCCGTTGGAAACTGGGCTTCGAACACTCCCATCATAAACACCAGCGGTTCGCTCATGTATAGCGTACTCCCAGGTATTCTGAGACGAAAAAACTGCCAACTTCAGTCTTGATGGAATCAGTAGCCACGCAAACAACTCATCTGTTCAAGTCTTGTGTTTTTCACCGAAACAATACACAACTCCCTCATCGCTGGCGATCACCAGGCATCCACCGGCGACTGCCGGTGAGCCCGTAAAACCACCGCCCGCCTCGTACTCCCAGGCTTTGCTGCCGTCTTTGGCATTAAGACCGTAGACGCGGCCATCCGCCGAGCCCACAAAGATCCGGTTTCCAACGATGACCGGCGACGAATCAATGCGCTGCTTGGCGGCGAACTCCCACTGCTGCTTCCCCGTCACCGGATCCAACCCAAAGACCCGTTTGGTGCGTGCCCCGACCGTCACCAAATCCTTGGTCACTGCGGCCGAACTACGATACGCCTGGGTTCCCAGCTCCGACTGGAACGTCCAATCAACTTCCGCTTTGCGCCAGTTGACTCCGAAGAAATCGCCACTCTCTGTCCCAAAATAAACTCGATCACCCAACACAGCCGGAGTCACGCCCGTGGGAGCACCAATCTCGACCTGCGCGACCGTCGTGCCATCATTGAGATTGACGATGTGCAGTTTGCCGTCGCAGCCAGCCAGGAACACTCGGTCTTCGACCACCGTTGGCGTGCAACGGATTTGGTCGTCGATCTGGTGTTTCCAAACCAGTGCTCCGGTGTCGCCTTCGAGACAATACAGCGTCGCATCTTGCGAACCGAGCAGGACATTGCCTTTGTAGAAG
>JASLRF010000212.1 GCA_030744095.1 Pirellulaceae bacterium
TACTTTGTCAAAGTTAAACTTTGGGTTGGGCAAATCAGCCGGAGGCGCTAGCCTCCGGCTTTTTGCGTATGAACCGTGGGCTAGCTAATGGGCGACCAGAGTACATTCTGGCCTCTTACTTGTCGCTTCCGTCGATCGCCCTCTTACGGACTTTGTGGAAGAACTCCCGGACATCTTCAGCCAATAACGCCGGTGTTTCCAGCGCCGCGAAGTGGCCGCCGCGAGACATCTCTGTCCAATGAATGAGTTGCTGGCCAACACTCCGCTCGACCCACGCACGTGGCGGGACATTGATCTCTTTAGGAAACAGCGCAAAGCCTAAGGGCGATGCCAAACCGGTAGATTTAAAGGGAGTCATCGAGGCAGGGCGGGGCTGATTGTGACGCGTTTCAAAATAGATGCGAACGGATGAAGGGCTGGACTCCGTGACCCAGTAGATCATCACGTTTGTCAGCAGTTCGTCCTTTGTGAAGCTGTTCTCTAGATCACCATGGTGGTCACTCCAGGCCCAGAACTTGTCTACGATCCACGCTGCGAGGCCGGCGGGCGAGTCGTTCAGTCCGTATCCAAGCGTCAGGGGGCGAGTACTCTGTATGGCGAAGTATGCCGTGTGATCGGCGAGCTCCTCTTGTCGCCGCTGGAATCGCATCGATTCTTCAGCTGTGACACCGCGCATCGGGTCGACACGCGGCGCTCGACTCAGAGGAAAGTTGCTGTGCGAGCCAACGCAATGGCTGCCGTCATTTTCCGCCAGCCAGCGCACGATACCGCTGCCCCAGTCACCACCTTGAGCCCCGTACTTTCCGTAACCGAGCCGTGCCATCAGTTTGGCGATCACTTCAGCCATGCGTTGCGAATTCCAGCCTCGCTCTTTCGGCAGCTCTGAGAACCCGAATCCCGGTAGTGACGGGCAGACGACATGAAACGCATCTTCCGCACGACCACCATACTTTTCCGGCTCGGTCAACATCGGAATGACCTTGTAGAACTCGTACACCGACCCCGGCCACCCGTGGACCAGCACCAACGGCTGAGCATCCTCATGCGGCGATTGGACGTGAATAAAATGCAGATCGAGTCCGTCGATGCGCGTCTTGAACTGAGGAAAACCGTTCAGTGCTCGTTCGTGCTTCCTCCAGTCGTACGTTGTCAGCCAGTAATTGACGAGTTCCTTCATTGTTCCGACATCGACACCATAATCCCAACCTGTGCCTTCGATCTGGTTCGGCCAACGTGTGGCTGCGAGACGTTGGCGAAGATCAGCGATCACTTCTTCGTCCACGTCGATCGTGAAAGCCTGGATCTCGCCAGGTTCTGCCGCATAGGACGACGGCGGGGCCATTAAGGTCGGAGCGGTCAAGCAGATCGCCAGCAGGCTGATTTTAGCCGAGGTGCGCGTCATGATGCGGTCCATTTCAGGCATCACCTTTTCGTATGAAAAGTTTTTGGCTTGTTCCCGCCGGGCGTGTGGCTACGATGCGGCGGCCAAGACACTGGATCACCTCCACTGGATCACTCCATGAGGCCGTTCAACATCCCCAGGTATTGCGAGAAGAGGGCGAAGATCATGGCGATGATCACGATGCCAACCACCATGAATACGAGCGTACCGGCGGCAACGGTCAACATTCGATAAAAGAGCTTCGCGCGTTCTTCGTATTCTTTCGCGATGATCTCCATCGTCTCACTGATTCGCCCCGCGACTTCGCCGGTCTGCAGGGCATCCAGAAAGTCGTCAGGAAAGCGATTCGTCTGTTGAAAAGCGTCCGTCATTTCACCGCCTCGCGTGATCACCTTCTGCATGGTATTGATTTGCGAAGTATAGTAAGTATTCTGCGTGGTCCGCACGGACAGCTCGATCGCCTTGCGTGGATCAATGTCGGTATCGGTCGCCATCGCCAACGCCCACGTCATCCGCGAGATTGCCAGCGTCTTGATACCGGGACCGATACCGGGCACCTGCATCAGGAGACGAATCATGGGGTCGATGTTAATCAGCTCGTTCTTGACGGCAAATATCAGACCGGCGATGCCGGCGACAATCACGGCAACGATGCTGGAATAGATGATCAGGCCTCGAGTTCCATACAACCCAAAGAACGTGATGGGAGGCGGCTCGGACCCGTTGGTCACCATCCCCAGAATGAAGATCATCAGACCGATCACGAGCACGGCAATAAATAACTCGATCATCGGCCAGGCGATGCCGATCAAAAAATTCCGCTTCAGCTTGACGAGTTGGTCGTAATGTTCGCCCAGCTTCAAGAAGACCCGCTCGAGCCGCCCGGTCCGCTCACCCACTTCGACCATCTCGATCAACAATGGGGGGAAGTAACCACCGGCGGCTCTCATGGCCCCGGTCAGCGTATCGCCCCCGTTGATCTGGTCGCGGATGCGAGCCATTTCGCTGCGTTGGCGGGTGGAGCCCCGCATCGATTCCGTTTCGAGCACACGCCGAATATCGACTCCTGCGTGCAGGCCGCCACCCACATTGTGGCAAACTCGCGCTAGTGCTTTGTTCCCGATCCGGCCAAACAGGCGTTTCTTTGGACGCGCCGTTTGCCACCTCTCCTGAACGGGCCGTTCCTGAACGGGTGGTTCGGCCGAGCCATGGCGGTCCCTGTCTCTTACCATCTGAGTGCTCCTTTGGCATATCTCTCAGCTTATGCTGCCAGAACGCGGAAGTGTAGCCTCCCCCACAGTCAAATCCGGCTCGATCTGGTACAATCGGCGTTCACCTGCCGGCAAGCCGTCATCATGAAGCAATGGGATACAGTAGCAATCGTTGGCGTGGGCCTGATCGGGGGGTCGATCGGCCTGGCCTTGCGTGAGCGCCAATTGGCTCGAACGATTCTTGGCATCGGTCGCCGTTCGGCCAGCTTGCGCAAGGCGAAAAAGCGCGGTGCCGTCATGGGCACGACGATGGACCTTGCCCGTGGTGTTGCCAGCGCGGATCTGATCGTTGTTTGCACTCCCGTGGCGGATATTGTCGCGCGTGTGTTGGAGGTCGCTGACGCGTGTCCCGCGACGGCACTGATCACCGACGTTGGAAGCACAAAAGCCGCGATTGTTGGACAGCTTGACAAGGCACTCAATACAAAGGGGGATGGTCGAGCGACTTTTGTTGGCAGCCATCCACTGGCGGGCAGCGAGAAGACCGGACCGCAGTCCGCACGTGCCGACCTGTTCGAAAACCGCGCCGTCATCGTGACGCCCGCACGGAGAACGCCCACGTCTGCCGTCGCGCTGATCAAGTCACTTTGGGAGAGTGTGGGTGCCACCGTCCTAACCAAGACGCCACAAGACCACGATCAGTCCGTGGCGGCCATTAGCCATTTGCCGCATCTGTTGGCCTCGGCGCTGGCAAATGCCACTCCGTCAGTGGATTTGTGTCTGGCTGCCGGCGGCTGGCTCGATACGACGCGCGTCGCTGCGGCTGACGCCGAACTTTGGCGCCAGATCCTGGCGGACAATCGGCTGCACGTCTTGAAGTCGTTAGACAAGTTTGAGAAAGTGCTGACGAAGTATCGTCTGGCGCTCGAAAAAGACGATCAAAACAAACTGCTGAAACTCTTGGAAGCGGGAAAACTGCATCGTGAATCTGTGGGAAATTGACATCTATCCAGCCGATGACCAGCCAGATTTGCTGGGCCGGACCGTGGCCGCTGACGCCGCCGAATTGGGAATCTGCCAGGATCTCGAGGCGCAAAGCGTATGTGGCTTCCTGGTCCAAGGTGATCTCAGCGAAGCGCAAGCGAACCAACTCGCTAACGAACTATTCGCCGATGGCGTAGTCCAGCGAACGGTCGTGGCTCCCGTCGGTGATCAGCGGTTGAGCCAACCGCCCAGCGCCGGGTCTCGATTGGTCCATGTGATGCCCAAACCAGGTGTGATGGATCCGGTGGCACAGAGTGCGATCGAGGCCATTTCGGACTTTGGGTTCGCGGCGGACGCCGTACGTACGTTGCGCAAGTACTGGCTGCCCGATATTACCGACGACACGTTTGACAAGGTGTGTGGCCGCATTCTGGCGAACGATTCGATCGAACAGGTCGTGCAGGGCCCGTTGTCTCTGGATCGGTTGGACTTGGGCGAACCGTACCAGTTTGAACTGGTGCACGTGACGATACGAGATCTGGACGACGATCAACTGATAGAGTTAAGCCGCACCGGTCAGTTGTATTTGACCTTGGTCGAAATGCAGACCATTGCGGCGCATTTCCGCAAATTGGAACGGGAGCCCACCGACGCCGAGTTGGAGAGCATCGCTCAGACGTGGAGCGAGCATTGCAGCCACAAGACGCTGGCAGGGCGGATTGCCTACCGCGACGAAAACGGCGTACGACACTTCGAGAACATGCTGAAGGAGACGATCTTCGCGGCTACAGTCCAGATTCGGGAAAGACTGGGGGACGACGATTGGTGTGTCAGCGTGTTTAAGGACAACGCCGGCATCGTGCGTTTCGACGACCAACACAACGTTGTTTTCAAAGTCGAAACACACAATCATCCGTCCGCCTTGGAACCGTACGGCGGAGCCAACACCGGAATTGGCGGTGTGATTCGAGATCCGATGGGAACGGGCTTGGGAGCAAAGCCGATTTGCAACACAGATGTGTTCTGCTTCGCGCCCCCGGAGACGCCAGGCGACAGCCTGCCCGCCGGTGTTCTGCACCCTCGTCGTGTCATGAAACGGGTTGTCGCCGGCGTCCGCGATTACGGCAATCGGATGGGGATTCCAACGGTCAATGGCGCGGTCTATTTTGATCCCCGCTACCTCGGCAACCCGCTGGTCTATTGCGGCAACGTCGGCTTGATTCCACGTGACAAGTCCGAAAAGGAGACGCAGCCGGGCGATTGGATTGTCGCCGTCGGCGGTCGCACCGGACGTGACGGCATTCATGGTGCAACATTCAGTTCAGCCGAACTTACCAGCGAAAGCGACGAACTGTCTGGTGGTGCCGTGCAGATCGGCAATGCCATCATGGAGAAGATGGTGTTGGATGTGATCATGCAAGCTCGCGATCGGAACTTGTACAGCGCCATCACCGATTGCGGTGCTGGAGGGTTTTCCAGCGCCGTCGGCGAAATGGGCGAAGACGTTGGCGCGGAAGTCTGGCTGGACAAGGCGCCGGTTAAATACGCTGGGCTGTCATATACGGAAATCTGGATTTCAGAAGCCCAGGAACGAATGGT
>JASLRF010000213.1 GCA_030744095.1 Pirellulaceae bacterium
ACGTCGACCAGGAGAATGCACGCACCTCGAACCCCTGGCTGCTCGTCGCCGCGCTGGCCGTCAGTTTTGGCATGTCGGCTGCGTTGCTATTCGTCGAAACCGACGGCGCGCCCGCCGAACGGACGACCAAGAAGTCTGCCCGCGGGGACGTTGAAATGTATTACAGCCGGCCCGTCCCCCAACCACAGCGGTATCGGCAACTTCTGCGCGAGGCGTTGCAGGCTTATAACAAAGGGGATTATGCTACGGAGCGTCGGCGGTATAAACAAGTACTTGATTTACTGCATGCCGAGAACAACGATCGCTATAGTGGTTTGACCGGTCAAGTCAGCGCGTCCGGACCACCCAATGACCGCCACTTGGAGGAATTGCTGTCGACGTTAGTCGATGATTGAGCTCCTTTGCCGGTGATGTTCTTCGTTGGCACGTTTCGTCTAACCTGGAAACTGTTTTGTCGATGTCCTCTCACGAGCGCTACGAAATCCTGGAGACCATTGGCCGCGGTGATTTTGCCACGGTGTCCAGCGCGCGCGATCATGAACTGGGCCGTGAGGTCGCCATCAAGCAGATCCATCCGCAGTTTCTCGCGGACCCGCAGCAGTTGGAACGCTATTGGCAAGAGGCTCAGCTGTTGGCCTCGCTGGAACACCCCCACATCATGACAATCTACGATGTGGTGCGTGAGCGAGGTTGGCTGATCTTGGAGCGAATGCAAGGCAACCTGGCGGAGATGCTGGATGGCAACCCGGTCGATTTGAAAGATCTGCGATTAACGCTGAACTACACGTTGCACGCCCTTCAATTTATGCACGAGAACGGGATCGTGCACGGCGACATCAAGCCCGCGAATTTGATGGTCGATCGAAACCACCGAGTAAAACTGGGTGACTTCGGCATCGCACGGCGACTTCAAGGTGACGACGGCAGTGTCGTCAAAGGCACCACCAAATACATCGCGCCGGAAGTTGTCTCGGATCAATTTGGCACGGTGGGACCACATAGCGACTTGTATTCGCTCGGCTTCACCTCCTACGAGCTGATGTGCGGCGAATACTTCAAAGCGTTGTTTCCCGGCCTGAATCTGTACGGTCGCGACCAACAGATCGCCTGGATGATGTGGCATTCGACGGCCGATCAGCAGTTGCCAGAAATCGGGCGCGTGCTGGAAGGTGTTCCGGCTGACCTGACCCATGTCATTCACAAGCTGACGCAAAAGAACCCGACGCTACGTTACCAATCCGCCAAAGAAGTGTTGGCCGATCTGAGTACCGACGGAGAAGCGCCGCCGGCCGAGCCCTCGCCAGAAGCGTTGGAAGCGGTAGAACAAGCTGCTACGAAAGCCCAACGCAAACGCTTTCTGACGATCGCGGTGCTCGCCTGCAGCGTGGTCCTAAGCATCGGTGTGGCGTTGTTTCCCAGCGGCAAGAAGCCAGCTCCCCCCGCACCCGCGCCCATTGTACGGCCGACCGAAGGCCAGGTCGTGCAAATCGATTTGCCCAATCAACGATTCTTTCTGCTGCCTGCCGATGGAAGTTCACCTCAGAGCATTCCCGTGAATGCCGAAATGGATCGCGTGTTTGTCAATGACGAGCGTGCCACGTTGGAAGATCTGGTCGAAGGAGACATGGTATCGATTTCCTACTTGCAGCGCGACGACGATGAGTTTGCCGAATTCTTCGTTTCGCGTGAACTGTCTGTGAGACTGGCTGGCGTGCTGGTCGAAGTGTACCCACGTACCAAGTCGTTACGTGTCATTCCGGCTGGGGATACGTCGCCCATGGACTTGGTGTTGAGCGAGGCGGCCACGATTCGCTTGAACGGCGCCAACTCCAACGCGGGCCGTAAGTTCGAACTGGCTCATCTCAAGCCGCAAGATCGCGTCAAAGTGCAACATATTGGAGATGGTGACCAGCGGAAAGCGACAGCGATCGATGCGCTCCGCACGATTAGCGTGAGAGGGTTCTTGGTGACGGCGTCAGGCAACGAACTCACACTTCGGATTGGCCAACAATGGGACGCGCCGAATGCTCGCGAACTGCAGCTGGCCCTGGGATCCGACTGCCCGATCACCTTGAACGGCGACACAGCGGAAGACGGGCGGCCGCTCGCCCTGCATGACCTCCGCGAAAAAGACTCCGTTTCAATTCAGTACGATGCTATGGTCAATCGCATCGAGGCATTTCGAGACGTGATGGAATTCGGCACGTTGACGACTATCAACTACGGCAAACAGATGTTCGAGATCGATACGGCTGACGGAACTACAGCGACCTTTCGAACAGACACCCGCTGTCGAATCGAAATAGACGGCGAAGAGGCGCCGGTCGACTTCTATTTTCTCCGCTCGGGGGACCGGCTGACGGTCCAACGTCGCTCGCCGGATCCGGCCGTCCGCGACGCCGTGTTAATCTCCGTCGAACCACAGCCGGACGACCGGGCTTGGGCGTTGGTGATTGGACACGACGACTACGACAACCCGCGACTGCCGACATCGGCCTTTGCCGGGGCAGATGCACTGTCGATGCACCACGCGTTGCGGGTCCATTATCGCGTGCCAACGGCCCAACTGCTGGTGGAGCACAATGCGACGCGCGTGAAACTGGAAAACAGTATCCCGCAGTTTTTGGATCGCGTGAAACCGGGATCCCAGCTAATCGTCTATTTTGTTGGCCATGGTTACATCGATCCAAATCGGCAAGGCTACCTCGCACCCCAAGGTTTCGACGAACGTCGTGTCGAATCGTCCGCGCTCAGTTTGCGTTGGCTACTCGAACAGATGGAATCGAGTGGGGCCGCTGAAAAGGTCTTGATGCTCGATACAACACACCAGTCGGTGGATCGCCTGCCCGATCGATATCCCTCGCCGCGTGAACTGGCCGAGGCGGTTAAGCCCAGTCCAACGCGACCCGTCTCCGTGTCGGTTACGGTGATTGCCAGTTGCGAAACCGGCCAAAACGGTTTGCCCAATGCCGCAGCCACGCAAGGCATGTTCGGCGCGGCAGCCGCCGCAGCCTATCAAGGAAAAGCGGATTCCAATCAGGATCATCGGATCGACGTTGGCGAACTTTACCGATTCCTGGAAACGCGTCTGGCGGCTGAGTCCACGGTCAGCGCACGGCAGACGCCACACCTGTTCGTCCCCGACGCCACGCCACCGCGGATGACAACCGAAGCCAAGGATGCCATCGCTATGACGTTAGGCTACTTGCGAGGTCGCTATGACCCCCGCGTCGTGCAACAGGCAGACACCGCCCAGCTGCTCGCGCCAGACCAGCCCGAACCCGGTTTGGCCCTTGGACTGGTACAATTGAAACACGACCGGACGTTGGGTGCCACGCGAACCTTCGACCAGGTCCGCAGCCAGTTTCCAGACTCGCTGATCGCCTATCACGCGTTGGCCTGGCAGAGTTTCCGCCGGAGCGAATCGCGTGACGGAGTCGAGCTGCTGGAGCAGTTGGTTCTACGAATCCCCGAAACTCGCAATGCGATCGAACAAGCCTACGCGGAACATGTTCTGGAGTTTGCCGGTCGCCTGACCAGTTTCGCGATGAACGCCACGCCTGCCGACAAACGACTGGCTCGCGCCGATATCGAAGGACTGAACAACGCTGTCCGCCAGCGCGACGCTGCGTTGGTCGAGTGTTACACGCAGGGGTACAAACACGTTTTCTCGGCATGGCGAAACCTGCAGGAACGACTGGCCGCGACGACAAACGTTGAAGAGAAAGCCCCCATGCAACGTGACTTATCGCGGTTGACCTATTACGTTGACGCATTCGATTTCGGTATCGCTCAGCAACTCTTGCGTTCTGGATTGGACGATTAGGGACGATGATTCAAAACTGTCGA
>JASLRF010000214.1 GCA_030744095.1 Pirellulaceae bacterium
GGCCAAGCTGCAAAAAGCCACCTTGGATCCCACAAAGATCTCAGGCCGCTGTGGCCGACTTAAGTGCTGTTTGCGTTACGAATACGACACGTATTCAGAATTGCAAAAAGAGCTGCCGCCCGTTGGTGCCGATGCCGTAACCTCAAACGGGCGCGTACGGATTCTGAACCAGGAGATTCTGACCCAACAACTGTTGGTCTCGACCGAAGACAATCGACGCGTGCTGATCGACGCCGCCGAGATCATGTCGGTCATCAAGAAAAAACGATGACGCGTTATACTATGTCAAAATCGCTGAAACCGATCGTCGAAATGGCGAAACAGGATGGTCGCTACCATCTGGATGCGTACTTGTTCGTCCAACAAGCGTTGGTGTTCGCCGAGTTTGAATTGGACGTTGGACGCCCGCGGCCGTATGGCGTGGAAGGTGAGTTCGAGCCAGGCGAAGTCAGTGAACAGTCTCATTTGACCGGGCAACAGCTGTGCGAGGCGTGCCGCCAATATGCTCAGGAAATGTACGGATTGATGGCTACAGTCGTGCTCAAGAACTGGAAAGTCACGGCGACACGGGACTTTGGCGAGATCGTCTACAATCTGATCGAGATTGGCGAAATGACAAAATCAGAGACCGATCGTCGCGAAGATTTTGACAATGTTTACGATTTCGAGGAGGTGTTTCAGCGCAGTTACGTGATCACGATGGCGGACGATTCGTGACATGTCGAAGCGCAAGAAGCGACGGACGCACGCCTCTGAGGAAGACGCGACTTCGCGCCAGGCAACGCCTGTGGCGACACGTCGCGACCCCAAACCTGCTGCAAACGTGCCGCGTCGCATTGGGCTGGTTTTGGTGATCGTCACTGGATCGCTATGGGTCGGCTGGCTCGTATTTCTCACGTATGTCGCCCTCTCACGCCATTAGCCTTCCCGCTAACAAGGGAATTCTTTTCGGCGCGAGAGAATCTGTTCGGGACTGGCCGTGCCCGTTGTTCCCAGTTGCTGGACCGTAATCGAAGCGACCAGGTTGCCGAATTCGGCAGCTTCGTCCTCCGTCGAGCCACTCAACAATGCCATCACGATTGCGCTTGTCGCGCTATCGCCCGCACCAACGATATCGACGGGCCCGGTAACCGTGAAACCCGAGATCATCATCGGTTCTTCCGCGGGTCGCGCAACCAGCATTCCCTCGGCACCAAGAGTGCAGAAAACCGGTTGCCCGGTTCGCATCGCGAGTTGCTTGGCCGTCTGCCTGACGCTCTTAGTTGGGTCGCCGATACCCGTTGCGATCGCCAATAATTCGTCTTGGTTTGCTTTCAGAATACCGTCGGTGAAGTGATCAAGATGCGCTCGGCTATCTACGAACACAAGTTTGTTCGGTGAGGCCGCCATGACATCGGCAAGTACGTTCCGAACCTGGCCATTGACGACGCCCCAATCTGTTTCATTCACTTGATCCAGGACGATCAGGCCATCGCATTGGTCAAACGCCGCACGGAGAGAGTCGCCAAGCTGCTGGCAAACTGCTGCGGACAGAGGGCCACGCGTTCGTACATCAACTCGGTTCATCTCCGCCCCAACGCCGTCGGAGCCCAAGCGAAGAGGCTTGATGTAGGTGGGGGTCAGCCGACCGACGTCCCTGAGGACATAATTCGCGCTGCAGGGCAAACGCCGCAATTCACGCATCAAATCGTCGCCATGGCCGTCGTCGCCAATAACAGTGATTGGGACGAGTTGGCCGACTCCAATCGCCGCCAGGTTGTTCATGACCGTTCCCAATGCGCCGGGTGAATTACGAACTCGTTCGACTTGAAATGCTTCGAGTCCCGTTTCGATTGACATTTCGCTGACGGCTGGATCGAATTCCAGGTAACGGTCCAAGAACAAGTCACCCAGCAGACCAATTGTGAGCTTGGGAAACTGGTCGAGAAGTTCTTGTAGTCGAACGATTTCAATCATTATGCATGGTTCGTTGATCTTCTATCGTCTAACCGCCATCCGTCGCGCTATCTGGCGAAGGCGGCGCTTCGGCTGCGATCGCAGCCAGGCGGAGCAAGGGGATGGTCTGACGATGATCACCGCAGACGTAGATACTCTCGCCACCATCTGCCACAGTTCGCACGAGGATCGTCTTCCACGGTCGATAATAGTACTGCGGATTCGACTTGGACGCTTCCTCCCGAAAATTCCCATCGATCGGAATCAGGTCGAATGCTGCTGTCGTGAACCGCGTGATCCGCCGGCCTTCTTGATGCGCGATATTCCGTGCCATCGAAAGCGCTTTCAGATAGACCTCGGGACCCATCACGGCTGAACCTAGGCAAAGAAACGCGCCTCCTTCAAGTCGCTCGACGGTGTCGCAAACGGTCAGGAAATCTCGGTAGCTGGCTTGGCCGCAGGCGGCGGCGTCGAAATTGGGATGTTCGTGGAGGATATCGTAACCGATGCCCACATGCACTGTCACTGGAACGTTCAAGCGGACGCAGGCGGCCAGCACACTTGTCTCTCGATATGGGAAATCACTCGCCAGAATCGCCCGCCCCACGGATTCACCCAGACCCAAACCGGCGGCCGCGCCGTCGCGGATGATATCGTTGATTTCACCAGTTTCTCGCCACAGGCCAAATTCACCCGACCGAATGTATCGCGCCACGCTCTCCGTGGTGGCACCGATTCTGGCAAGTTCATAATCGTGAATCGGGCCGGCACCATTCATGCCGAGATGGGTAATCAGACCTCTCTCCAGTAGATCGATCAGCTGACGCTGGACGCCCGCGCGTAATACGTGGGCACCCATCAATACCAAGATCGAGGCACCACGTTGCCGTGCGGCGACCAAGCGTTGGCCGAGTGTGGTGAGGTCGCGCATCGTTGCGTCACCCAACGCTGTGGGAGACGCATCGAGCTCCAAAAGGCTGGTGTGCGCAAGATCGTGGATTCGTTCGTCCAGCGGTTTGACCAATAGACGGCTGCGGTCAAATTGAGGAAACCGGCTCATGCGAATCCCAGCCTTGCTATCAATTCGTTTTGCTGTCGGTAATCGCCGATGATGATATCCGCTCCGGCCCGAATCAGACGATCCCGCTTCCAGCCGTCCACTCCCGCACGTGTGGTTTCGTCGCTGGCCACGCCAACTGCGGTACCACCGACACGTTTGATCTCCTCGATTTCGACGAAGCCGTCGCCAAATCCCACAATCTGATCTGGTGAGAATCCCGCTTCGGCGATCATGTGTTGGATCACGAGCGCTTTCGAGAACTGTTTGTAATCGTCCAAGGCGCCATAGATGCGCGTCTCGAAAAACTGGTCCAACCCCAGCACGGAGACCTCGTCGGCGACGTACGTCAGGTCGGTGCCCGAAGCAAGATAAAGTCTGACACCGAGATCGCGAAGCCGTGTCAATAGTTGATGCGATCCCGGAACCGTCATCGTCTCTGCGGCCACTTTGCCTTTCCTGACGGCCTCGACACGCTGCCCGATCTGTCGCCATAGCAAGTCATGATATTGTTGCTTGTATTCCAGTGGATCCAATGGCGTTCTGCCGCGTTGGCGGACTTCGTCGGCCAACTGGATCATCTGATAAACCGTCTGCCGACCATTAAGTTGCATGACAAATTCTTCGACGAGTTCACCGAGTTCGTCACGGCGCTCGCCGCTTCCAGTTGCCACCAAGATATCGACCATCATGGGAATCATGACGTCTTGCCAGTTCCGTCGTAACAACGATAGGGTCCCGTCAAAATCGAATAAGGCCGCCCGAAAACTCCGACCGTGAAAGTCGTCGTGAATTATTTCGATCGGGCTGTTGGCCAAAGGTGATTGCGCGGGGATGTCTGGCATGAAAACCATCGACTGATCCGGATAGGTTTGTTGTGTTGCGAACTCAGAGTCTACCGTTGATTGCAGGCGCTCGCCAACGGCCTTGTCCTTGATTCTCCGCGGTGACCACTATGTTTCTGGGCTCGATCGGGCAGCGTGCGTGCATCGGGCGACCTCTGAAATGCCTTGTTCACGGAAAGGCCATCTGCGAAACTAACCTAGTCGTCAGTAGGGTCTGGAGCTTCTTCGCGAACGGGTCAACGCATGAAAACTCGTCTGTTTCCAAGGGGGCAGCTTTTGACGCTGGTCTTAGCAGTCACGCTGAGCGCCTTCAGATCAACCGGACAAACTGTCGAACTGACTTCTCGGCCCCGTCACCCAGTGGCGGTGCAACTGTCCCCCAAGGGAGACTTTCTGTACACGGCGAATCACCGATCTGGAACGTTGTCGGTGGTTGATCTCGTCGCCAAAAAAGTCGTCGGCGAATTCGAAATCGGGGAGCACCTCTCCCATTTAGTCGCCTCGCCGCTGAGCGGTTTGTTGACAACGGACGAAGCACGCCATGAATTGGTCCTGATCGGCGGGGCCGGCGCGGATTTGAAGATTCGCCAACGTCTTGCCGTTCCGGCGTTTCCGGTCAGCGTCGCACTCGCTCGAGATGGTCGTGCTGGCACCGTCGCGTCGCTTTGGTCGCGTCGGTTGGCATTCCTTGAATTCGACGACCAGGGCGTTGCCAAAGTAGTTGACGTGCTGGACTTGCCGTTTGCGCCGCGATGCCAGCTGTATGCCAAGCAAGACAAGCGTCTGATCGTCGCAGGTTCGTTTTCAGGGCGTCTGGCGATCATTGATCCGGTACGACGCAAACTACTGCACGTGCGGGAGTTTCCTGGCCACAACATCCGCGGGTTAGGGCTCAGTTCCAATGGCGAAATGTTGATCGTG
>JASLRF010000215.1 GCA_030744095.1 Pirellulaceae bacterium
TCAACGGGCAGCAGCCAGATAACGAAATCGATCTTGGTGCTTATCAGTTGGAGATTCGCCGGGCACCAGAGTTTGGCGTGTCCTTCGATCCGCCCGTCCCCACGATCTTCTTCACCGACAGTTTCGACGTCAACGATCGGCAGACCGAACAGACTTCGATCACCGCGCCCGCCGGCAACGCGTTATCGGATGGTCAGACGATGGTGATCAGTGATGGATTACAGGAATTGACGTTTGAATTCGACGATGCGGATCTGCCCAGCACGCATGTTAATGCCGGTGTGACACCAGATCGAATTCGGATCGGTTTCCGTTCGTCGCAATCTGCCAATCAGATCGCCGAACTAATTCGCGACACGATCAACAGCCCGTCGGTGCAGAGCATCCTCGATGTCACCGCGGCCCTGTCAGATGGCACGGCGGTCGGTTTTAGTGGGCAGGGTAATCGGATCAACTTGTACGGCAATGCGATTGTGCTCACCAGTTCGGGCACGGCCATTGGCGTGACCGCGTCGATCAATGACATTGGAAGTGCGTTCGGCAGCGACGATCTGTTTACTTTCGAAAACCGCTCCGCCACGGGCGAGCAAATCACGCAGCTGACCATTACGTTGCCGGATCCGCTCTTCTTCGGGCCCGCCTTTGGTGGAAATCAGCCGCCGACTGCCCCCTCTGGCCCAGACGTCAATCCGTCATCTGACGTTGTTGGTTATGCCTTCTCGTTTGCGCAAGCGATCAATATCGACGACACGATTGTGGTGGACTTCACCAACTTCGATCCGAATGAACGCTTCATATTTGGCAACGATGTCGACTTCTCTAACAACCCGTTCAACTACATCGGCTCGGACTACACCATCACGTTTAGCAGCGGCCGTACTATATCGGGTGTCTTCACTAGCACCGGTGCCGGTGCCGGGCAAGTCGCCGTGCTGGATGTGGCCGATACGCTGGGCGTGCAGCAGTCCATCGGTTTTGGCGATCAGAACGTCGTGCGGCCTCAAGGCCAAATCCTGATCCACTCGAATACCGTCTCCAATTCGCTTCAGTTTGGTATTGTGGCCGACGCGGGAGCCCGTGACATCTCGTCGCTGGCACCTTTGGCGGGCAGCTTGCCACACGCGGGCCCGGTGCGCGTGACGCGGGAAGTCAACCCCCAGCGCCTGGTGACGGGCGTCACCATCGCCAACAACCTGGTTGCCCGAAACGGTACCGGCGGAATTCTGGTTAGTGGTGACCCAACAGTAGCAGGAGACTTGCTGCAACTATCAGCCGTTCCATTTGGTCGGGTCTTTAATAATACGATCGTGGGTTCTGGTAGTGGGGTGGGGATCCAAGTTGAGGAAAATGTTAGCCCAACACTCTTGAACAATATTGTGTCCAAACTGGGAGTTGGTATTAGCGTTGATCCAACCGCCACATCGACCATCATCGGCGGTACTGTTTATCAAAGCAATGCGGCCAGTGTTACCGGAACGGGCCTGGGCAGCTTCCCGATTTCGTTGACCAGTGCGGATCCTCTGTTCGTGGACGCCGATCAAGGCAACTACTATCTGGCACCAGGAGCATTGGCGATCGACAGTGCCATCGACTCGCTGGAGGACCGACCGGCGATCGTGACTGTGAAAGCACCACTTGGTTTCACCGAATCTCCTATTCTGGCACCCGTGTTGGATAGCATCGGCCAACGCCGCGTCGATGATCCCGATGTGGATACGCCACCCGGCCAAGGCGCGCGAGTGTTCAAAGACCGTGGGGCTTTGGATCGAGCTGACTTTGCTGGCCCTTCCGCCATGCTGCTTAACCCACAGGACAACGATGCGTTTGGTGCCGACGGCAACAGCGCATTGACGTTCGTCGAGTTGACCAATTCCGTCCTGAGTAGTTTTTCGATCCAGTTGTTGGACGGTGTCCAACCTGCCGATTCACAAGATGGAACCGGTGCCGACGACAATACAGTGCGAAGCAACCGAGTGACCGTCTTGCGTGACAATGTTAAGCTCGTTCAAGGGTTGGACTACGCGTTTAGCTACGACGCCACGAACAACATTATCCGCCTTACACCTCTGGCGGGAATCTGGGAATCCGATCGTGTTTATGACATCGAATTGTCAAATGCCGAAGGGCTGATCTTAACGGCACCGGATGGCGCATCGGTAACTGACGGAGACAGTTTTGACGTCACGGACGACGCAAACAACACGGCGACATTCGAATTTGAGTCAGGCTACAGCTTGGATGTGCCGCAGACATTGACCTTGCAAATTCCCGCCAGCGGCGGCAGCGCCATCACGGACGGCGAAACCTTCCAAATCAGCAGTGACGTTGAGATGGAAACGTTTGAATTCGATAGCAACGGTGCTTTCGTTGAAGGAAATGTCGTAATTGACTTGTCGGGTCAGGAATCCGCCAACGATCTTGCGAATAGGATCGTCACGGCAATCAACGATGTCAATCTGGATTTGAGCCCAGTCAACATCGTCAACGTCGGAGGCCGTGCGGTTCACCTGGGAAGCCGCTCGATCCATGCCATCGACACCTCGCTGACGGCCATCACGGAGACGGGCGTCCTGGGCGGCATTGAAGACGGGCAGATGTTCAAAATCGATGATGGTCTCAACGTGCTTACCTTCGAGTTTACCACGGGAACGTCACCCGGATTGGGGAGCCGCACTGTGCCGTTCACCTACGCCATGACGCACGAACAGATCGCTGACTCCATTGTGGCAACCGTTCGCAACGCAGGGCTCGATCTGAATCCGACTCACGCAGCCAATAGCGACGGCCTGGTGCATGTGGGTGGCCAAATTCGCCACATCATTGACGTAACCGATTCGCAGTTGGCATTGTCTGGCCAGCCCGGTGTGCGTCCCGCCTGGGGGATCAGAATCCCAACCGTCGCCGGCAAGCCTGACTTCGAAAACGCATTGGCCGATGGCGAGGTCTTCACCGTAAGCGATGGCAGCGGCAATTCGTTGACCATTGAATTGGATGACGACGGCGAGACGGTCCCGGGCAACACAGTGGTTAGCTTCAATGACAACACCACGACCAATCAGTTGGCCAACGCCATTGCCATCATAATTCGCAATGGAAACGTCAGTCTCAGCCCCAGTAATATCGGAAACGGAATCATCCGTCTCAACGGCACGGCGGCGCATTCGCTCGATACGACCGCGACCACCCTGCAGCAGATTGGCACCGCTGGAGTGCCGGCCGCCCTACCCGTGAATTTCACCCCGGGGTCGACCTATCAGCCAGGCGTCGGCATTCTAAGTCCAATCTTCAGCGCCGAAAACATGGCCGACTCGATTGCCGTGGCGATCAATTCCGCAAATCAACAGCGTCTGTTGCAGGACGTAACCGCGACGGCCAAGGACGATGAAGTCCTCATGGACGGCGTGTTCGACATCACTGGCATTAACACCGTGTTCAGTTCCAGTATTCGAGATATCGCCGGTAATCGCCTCAAACCCAATCGCAACGACGGTACCACCGCGTTTACAGTCTTCATCGGCAGCGGACTCGATTATGGCGACGCCCCTGACATCTATGGCACGTCCGAGGATGCCAATGGTGCACGCCACCAAATCCAGGGTGATTTCTTCCTGGGCAATGGTGTCGATATCGACTTCGACGGCCAACCCAGTCCGGATGCGACGGGTGACGATCAAGACGGAACTGACGACGAAAATGGCGTCATCTTTAGCGGTGCTCTGGACGAATTTGGCAACACTGTCCTCGTTGGCGGCTCGACCGCAACAGCGACTGTCACGGCATCATTAGGGGGGCTTCTGGACGCTTGGATCGATTTCAATGCCGATGGTGATTGGGATGATTCAGGCGAACAGATCTTCAGCAGTCAACCACTTATCGCGGGAACGCAACTCTTGCCCGAGTTCACCGTGCTGGGCAATTCGGCACAGGGTCAGACGTTTGCGAGGTTCCGTCTCAGCAGTGCCGGCGGGCTACAGCCGACTGGATTTGCGGACGATGGTGAAGTTGAAGATCACGCGGTGGTCATTTCGGCGAACCCCTGGCGCAATCCAACGGATTTCAATGACGTCAACGCCGATGGCCATGTCACCCCAATCGATCCGCTGGTCATCATCAACTATCTCAACCACAACTTGGCTTCAACAGATCCACTGCCCATTCCTCGGCCACTCCCAGATGGCCAAACCAGCCCGCCATTGCCTTCATTTGACCCTTTCTTGGATGTCAACGGAGATGGGTACGCCACTTCCAGAGATGTCGGGGTCGTGATCAACTTCCTGAATAACCGTGCGGGTGGCGAAGGTGAATCCTTCGGGACGGGGCGCATCAGCGAGACCGGCAACGGTGAAGGTGAAGGTGAAGGTGAAGGTGAAGCGTCACTTCTGGCAGCCGGATTCTCGAGCCGCCCAGTCTTTGTGGATCACCGCTTGCCCGAAGCGAGCCATGAAGTCCGCGAAACAGAGGTTCAAACGGACTCTGACGTTGAGTTGATTTACGCCGCCGATTGGGCTACGAGCAGTGATTCTGACGCGAATCCGGGTTCACCGGCTTCGTTGGATCGAGTGTGGGCCGAAGAACTTGATGACGTCCTCGCCGATGTCGCATCCGGTGTTGAATACAAGACCGGTTTGAACGACGCATTCTTCAGCTAAGAACAACGCTCGCCAGAACGATCCGATCCGGTACCCGGAAGTTCGGCAACGCGAAAACAAGATGCCTAACGGCAACACCGTTCGATGAGGTGACGTAAGTCGAATGGTGACGGAGTCGTGAGTCTTTTCGACCATCGGTGTCCACCGGTCGCCAGTCGTTGTCCGAAGAAGACTCCCCTCCCTTTCCGGCTAACACCATTCAACGGTGTTAGGCCTAACCGTTGCGATCGATTTGATTGACAGATTGACCAGGTGGCTTGGAAAGTTCCGCATCGCTGGCCACCCCATTTTGTTGTTGGAATGGGGGCTCCTGTCTATGATCGGGTATGGTCCCCACGGTCGCGCGAAAAGTGAGCAGCCATATCCCCGATGGCAAACTCCTACTGAAATAACCCCTCATTCTAGGTGTTTCTGGCGTTACAGAGCCGAGTGTCGCAAATGGCCTTTGCTGGGGAACGATCTTCGGGCAACGGCTGTCAAAGTGGTGAATTGAGAGACATTTGATGATCTTCTTCAGAAAACAACGAACGACTGGGCGACGCAGACGACATCGTCGCGTTCGTGTCGTGGAATGTCTGGAGAAGCGGAACCTGCTGACGGCGACTCCTTTTGGCGCAACCGAAATGGACACCGGCGAATATCTGCTCGGAGACGTCTATGTCAGTGTTGTCGCGTTCGAGTCGAACGGATTGCGTGATGAGAATCTCGAAGATTGGAACGATCCGTACCGCGATCAGCTGAAGACGAAGATCCAAGACGGGCTGAAATGGTGGGAAGACACGCTCGACATCAGTTTTCCCAACAACAAGCACGAGCTGAATTTTCAAGTCGATTTCACGCATCTCGATGCGCCGATTCAAACAACATACGAGCCAATCAGTCGGCCATCGTTTGATTTTCAACTATGGATCTACGACTTCCTAGATCGAGTTGGATTTAACACCGGTGGTGACTTTAGTAACGATGCGCGCGCATTTAACCACGCCCAGCGCGAGGCTCACGACACGGATTGGGCCTTTACAATTTTCGTCGTCAATGACGAAAACGACGCGGACGGAATGTTCATGCCTGGAGGTTTTTCTCGAGCGTTTGCCTTTGCAGGTGGCCAGTTCC
>JASLRF010000216.1 GCA_030744095.1 Pirellulaceae bacterium
CATCAGATCCGGTGTGAATTGGATCCGCTGAAACTTCAAATGAAAGATCTGCGCGACCGAGTGAACCAGCAACGTCTTGGCGAGACCGGGCGCGCCAGTTAGCAGGCAATGCCCGCCCGCAAACAAGCCAATCAGCACCTCGCCAATGACTTCCCGCTGACCGATGATCGCTTTGGAGAGTTCGGTGTCAATCTTGCCGCGAGCGGTTTGCAGCTGCTCGACGACCTGTTGTTCATCTGCGAAGGTTTCCACATCCGTTGTCACGTGTTTGCTCCTAAAGCGTCGAATAGCGAGAGACGTTACGGCGGTCTTTACTTGGCGTGCTGGGCGGGCTAATGAGTCATGGCGTAAACGACAATGTTGATTCCCATGGGATACGCGTACTTTTCAGAAAACTGCTCGAAATACCAAGGATCTTCGCCTTCGCGTTCCCAGCCGTCACCCAGATCGGTGTTGTGGCATATGATCGCCATCATCCGTCCATCATCGTCGTAGACGGCCCTGTAGTGTGCCTCCCCGGCGTCCCGGCGTTCAGTGCGATAACCGCGTAAGGCATGACCGATGCTGGGGACTTGTGGCTTCACTTTTAGCTTGTACACGCAGTGGAAGATCTCGTGCTCCAATGGCAACTCGACCGGCTCCTTTTTGGGAAAGACCCGTTTCAGTTGCGTATAGAACTGGTACCACTCTCCTTCACCCCAAAAGTCATCGACCATCATGAACCCACCGTTTTCCAGGTAGTGGCGGAGGCCGAGCACCTCATCTTCGGCCAGGTACATATCGCCCGGTTCGATGACATAAATGAAGGGGTAATCCAGCAGATCGGGATCTGTTAGTCTGACAACTTTGCCCATCGGATCGACATCCAGAGAAGTCAGCTCCTGCAAACGAAATGAAAAATTCAGATCGCTATCCGGGAAATCGACCCGCCACTTGCCCCAGTCACCTCGATCGCTCAATGACGTGTAGTGAATTCGTGCAAATGTAAACGTGTCTCGTTTGAATTCCTTGTCGAGGTTCCACAGGGGTACGCCATTGCGATCCACCGGGTCGGTCAAGTCAAGGTCACGCGTGCGCCGCCGCCCCCACTGGCCCAAGCTAATGCCCACGACCGTCACGGCCAACAACAACGTCAGAATGAAGAGACGACACGTTCTTTTCATGGCTGGTCATCCGACTTGGCTGGTGTTTCGAGATCTTCAGTCTCCGCGATTTTGTCCAATATCACCAGCAATTGGCGATGGGCGGCCCGGAATCGAGGTGCTTCCTCCAAAGACCGCAGGACTTCGCGCCGCGCCGCGGACAATTCTGACAGTTCCGTGAGATGCATCGCCAGACGGAAGTGCACATCCGCGGGATCAATTGGGTCCAAGGCCACCAAAGCACGCAGCGCCGTGATGGCCCGCGGGCTGTCGTTGAGTTGTTCCGCTGTGCGAGCGATCACGCGGTGTGGTGCGGCGATCAGTGGATTGACTCCCAATAACCGATCAGCGGTTTTCAAAGCAGCGTCCCAGTCTTCTTGCTCGATGCACAAGTCCATCAATCGACCCAACGCGTCGACATCGTCGTCGGACAGCGCCGTTAGCTGTTCTAACACCGCCCGCTCTTCCTTCGTTTCGCCCAATTCTCGATGAACTTTGGCAAGCATGGTGTAGGCGTTGCCAATTTCGTGGTAATCAGGGAACAGCGCGATGATCTCGGGCAACAGTGTCTTGGCGTCGTTCCAGCGGCTCTGTTGGATCAAGGCGGCCGCCAGGCGTGACATGGCGACGAAATGATTGGGGTGCGTCGCCACCCACAACTTCAGTGTCGCGACGTCTGCGTCTTGGGGCAGATCCGCTTCGCTCCAGTCCGCCTTGGGGGCCATCTGTTCGGCTTGTTGCCGAGCGAAGGTGGCAAATTCGTCGTCCAAAACCTCCAACGAGCCCGTGTAACGAGCCAGCGAATCGTTGATCGACATCCCAACGCCCAGATCGTCCAGCACACGCTGCAATGTTTCCAACCCATGACGTTCGATCAGAAACTCAACGACCAGCGAGGACTCGAAATAGGCGAATTGCAGGTGCATCGCCGACGGCGGCTGCAGGAACGCGCCGCTCAACTGACTGACCGGTGTTAAGGCGCCCTCCAGGATCATCTGGCGATAGCTGGGCGTCATCGTTTGGCCCCAAGTCGCGTTGGCTTGGCGCTCTTCGTAAACCGAAATCCCCTCACTCAGCCAACGCGGCATCTTGTTGTGCGTCTTTTCCAGCGTGACGACATGACAGAACTCATGCCACAAGACCGCTTCCCAATTGGCTGGCGTGCTGCCGCGTGACGCGGGGCTGTTGGCTGTAATCACACGACCAAAACAAACCCCTAGAAAACCATCGCCCCCGGGCAGGCCGAATGTGCGGATCGCAAAATCGGCCTGACGTGGAAAAATCTCGACCAATACCCGTTCGTCAATCGTGACGTTGTACTTGGCACAAAGCGTTGCCTTGGCCTCGCCGAGCAGATCCAGCGCGCGTTGGCCATACAGTTGCGCTTCGCGAGGTTCCATGCGAACGACAAACCCTGGCGTTTCTAGCGTCTGGAATCGTTTGAGGTTGTTCTGCAAAGTGACAAGATTGTGTGCGACCACGTTGTAGCCGTCCTGTTGGTTGACCTCCTTGGCCAGCCGCATGCCCTCTTCTTCCTGTCCCAATCGTAATAGTGCCTGGCTCAGTTCAAACTTGGCAGGCAGGTGGTCAGGCGAGACCTTTAGAACACTTCTCTGATAGGCGGCAGCTTCGGCAAAACGATATTTCTGGGCGAGCTTACGGCCGATGAGAAAATCGACGGTGGGATTCTCAGGCCAACTGGCGAGCCCCGTCGAGCGCAATACGTTTTCTCCGACCTGGTCACCGCGCAAGTGTGCCAGCACTGCCAGATGGGCCCACGCGCGCGGTTCGCGGACGTTGACTTCCAAAATTTCTTGTAAGACCGCGCCCGCCTGTTCGTAACGTTCGGCGTCGATGTGATGGTCGGCCACCATGATCAGGCTGTCGATGTGATGCGGATTGCGAGCGAGCGCCGCTTGCAGATGCCCGTCGGCCTTTTCCGCGTCGCTGGAGGCGAAAGCCTGTGCCAGCCCAAAATAGATATCGGGATCGCTCGTGTCCTGTTTCAACGCCATGCCAAACTCTTCTGCCGCCAGCTGAAAGTCATTCTTGTCCAGCGCCAACTGGCCGGAGGCAATGTAGGCATCCGTGTAACTTGGAACGCGTTTCTTGACCGCAGTGTAGACGCCATCAATGATCTTCTTGGGATCCGCGCCGCGAGATAAATAGTAGCGTCCCAAGGCAATCCGGCTGGCCGGGTCGCTATATCGCCAGCTGTTCCCGTCCGTGAGCACGTCAATCTCGTCAAGCAGCTCTTGGGCTCGATCCGACTGACCGTTATGCCGCAGCACCCTGCTACCGATCCACCGGAGCCGGACGCTGGTCTTGTAGCGCTGGAGGGCCGCTTCGAGAGTGACCAGGGCGTTTTCGTGGCGTCCTGTGATCAAGTCAGCACGGATTTTCAGCAGCCGCCACGTTTCGCTGTATTGACCGTCGTCGATGGCAAGCTGCGCGGCGTCGGAGCACTCTAGGTACTTGCCTGTTTTGAACATCGACACCGTTTCGCTGAGATCCGCCGCCAGTAGGACTCTGGGACCCAGCAGCCCCGCAGCCGGTATCCCACAAGCCAGGGTCACACCCAAAAGGAGGAGCGACCGAGCGATTCGATTACCTGCGGGTGATCCCCCCTGTTGCAACGAAACCGACATGCCTCAATACCTCTCCGGGCCTTCACTCACGTCCCTGCGTTTGGGAAAACCCAACGCTTACATCGTACTGGTTTTCCGATCGGCCGCTCTGGCATCTTCATGCGCCGGCTCTGCCTGACGAGCAACTTACTCGTGACATTATTGTATCCCAGCGGACCTCACACGCCAAATTTCGCTTTTCAGGCAGGTTCCGATTTTTGCATAAAACGGGTCTCTAGGCCGTGATTAAGCGAAGCGAAGTTCCGGTAGTAGGGCACGAGGAACGAACGCCTAGGGCGCGATCCCTTTTCTTGTCCAGGTCCTTTCATTGGCTTGCGGGCCGGCGCTTCCGGAAATGACCACCGACCCATCAGGAACACAAGATTAATGGGGTCTGGTCGAGCCCAGCGGGACACTGCCAGTTATTGAACGAGCTCATTTCAACACCGAGGCAGACACCTTCTTGCTGACAGGCGAAAGGCTTGCTGACAGGCGAATGGCTTGCCGGCAGGCAAATGGCCGAATTGCAGACGACGTCTTCGGCTCTAGCAAAACTCACTTCGAAGTGCGGCGGACAGACGTGATACTTCCTCGGCAAGCTTGATGCTCTCGGCTTCGGCACCTTCCAGCTTGCTCTCTTTGCCCATTCGCTCCAAGACCCGAGCGATGGCTGCGACTTCGCTTGCTCCAAATATCTCAGCCGAGCCCTTAAGTGTGTGAGCCGTGAGCCGCAGTGATTTCGCATCCGCCGTCTGCACTGAAGATTCGACTGCTTCGAGCATCTTGGGCAACTCCTCAATCAGAAGTTCTGCTACCTCCTTCATTGCCGAGGACCCACCGACGATGCGACTTTCTGCCTTGCGAAGATCGATGTGGGCTTCATTCGAATCCGCGCTGGTCGTGTGCTTCCCTTGACGTTCTTGCTGCGATACTCGGCGAGCGGTTGATGGAAAAGCAGACGATGCGTACTTCTCGATAATCGCGTACAGTTCATCCGACGCAATGGGTTTCGCGACGTAATCGTCCATTCCCGCCTCCAGGCATCGCTGCCGATCGTCGCTCATGGCTGCCGCGGTCATCGCGATGATCGGCGTATGGGACCCATCCTCTTGCTCTCGAATGATGGCCGTCGCTTCGTACCCATCCATCTCTGGCATCTGTATGTCCATAAGCACCATGTCGAAGACGTCCGTTGCAAACATGTCAATGGCTGCCTTCCCGTTTACGGCAAGTTTGATGTCATGGCCCCATGATTCGAGCAAGCCCGTCGCGACCCGCTGGTTAATGGCACCATCTTCCACGAGAAGAATTCGAAGCTTGCGGTCATGCGCTCTCTGTCTTTCCATTGTGAGAGTCGGCACAGGTTTGGCTGATTTGTTGATGATGCGCAAGACCGCTTCCGAGTTGGTTGCCGGCGATGGAGTTTCGGAGGTTCCGATCCCAAATTTTGCTGTGAAATGAAACGTCGTGCCTGTTCCGACTTTGCTCTCCAGCCACATGCGCCCTTGCATCATGCTGACCAACTGGTTTGATATTGTGAGCCCAAGGCCCGTACCGCCATAACGGCGCGTCGTGGAAGAATCTGCTTGGGCAAACTGATCGAAAATGCCTGCCTGGTTTTCGGGCGAGATGCCGATCCCAGTGTCTTTGATGGTAAAGTGAAGCGTAGCTGGTGACTCTGTTGGGGAGTCGCGTGTCACGCTGATGATCACTTCGCCCGATTCAGTGAACTTGATCGCGTTGCCAACGAGGTTCACGATGATCTGTCTGAGACGCCCGGGGTCGCCGGCGAGGTTGTCCTCCAATTCGGGATCGATGTGGCAAGCAAGTTCTAGCCCTTTTTGATCTGCCGCGGCGGCCAAGGTCTTGACCGTCTGACCGACGGTCTCACGGAGGCTGAAGTCGATCGTCTCGAGAAACATCTTTCCAGCTTCGATCTTCGAGAAGTCGAGGAAATCGTTAAGTAAATGCAGCAGCGAAGCCGCTGAATCCTGGACCATATGTAAATAGTTGTGTTGCTCCGACGTCAGAGGCGTGTTGGACAAGAGTTCCGTCATGCCGATGATCCCGTTCATTGGCGTACGGATTTCGTGACTCATGTTGGCAAGAAAGTCACTCTTCGCACGGCTGACCGCTTCGGCGGCTTCTTTTGCCCGCCGTAGCTCGGCTTCGGCTTGCTTGCGCAACGTAATGTCCGTGATACTCGCCCGAATGATACGACGATCGCTGGAAGGCAAGCGGACGAGGCGCACTTCGCAGGGGATCGGCTCGCCTTGGACGTTGCAGTGCATCCACTCGAATACGACGGTCTCACCGTCCAATGCTCGCCCAATTTTCTCGTTTGCCGAATCCAATGAGGATCGTCCATCGGGCTGCGTGCCTGGGCTCAAGGCAACGGGATTCATCTTCAGGAACTTCTCGCGAGACAGGCCGAAAAGTTGCAAGGCGTTTGGATTGCCTTCGATAAACGTGCCTGCATCAATGTCGAGCAGGAGGATGGCTTCGGTCGCGTGTTCGACAAGCGTCTTGAATCGTTGCTCGCTTTCGCGAAGTGCTTGTTCGATCTGTTCGCGTTCAGAGATCTCAGTTTTGAGCTGCGCGTTGGACGTCCGAAGCTCGGAAGTGCGTTCCTGTACCCGCATATCAAGCTGGCGCGAAGTGTGTTGGAGACGGCCAATGACCAACGTCATTCCCAGAACTGCGGCGGTGCCAAAGATGGTAAACAGAAGCAGTGTCTGCCCAAGACTCGACCATGTTCGAGCCACAGTCGTGTACCATTTGAATTGTACTTAGAGCACACCACCCCCAACGCCGACCATACCGTAGTCCATTTGCGGATAGGGATGCGAGTTGTGGCAATCGATGCAACTCGCTCTCATGCGGTCTGCGGTTGCGTACCGCAATGTCAATCGGCCGTTGACTTCTTCGACACGAGAGAAGGGGCTATCGGGATTCGCGGAGAGTGCCTTCCATGCATCCTCGGCGAACGAATCACGTAATCCGCCGACGTTGTCGCGCCCGGGAAAGGGGTAAGGACTATAGAGGTACGTTGCCATGTCTGGGCCCGCAACGCCGATCTGCTCGCCTAACTTCATGCTCAGCGTGGCAGGTAGTGGGATCGCACCTTCGCGATCGTGATAGTCGTGCGTAACTTCAATGCCATGCTCGCGAACTCGTTCGACGACTTCCGAGCTGTAGAGCGATCGAAATGTTGCCAGGGCTTCGGAATAGGCACGCGCGTTTTCCAACGCAATCGACTTGGCAATTACAGAGTGTGCATACGATTGGTGCCATAACAATAACACGGTGGCACTGGCAATCAGCAGCGTGAGCACCAAGACAGTGTGCTTTAGCAATGCGTTTGTGAAAGCGGCAAGGATCGATTCGAACCAGCCACGTCCAGCGTGCGAGGGCTCTCTATCGAGTTGCTGTGGCTCTCGGGACATCAGGCGCCGTCCTACCAAAGTCTCGTGGCACTACACGAAGAGAACGTCTTCCGCGCAGAACTGCGCGAATGTGCCAGTAAGACATCATACCGAATTGGCGTGACGTTACGAAACTTTTGCTTGAATCGCTGCAATCAGCTTCACCGAGCCGAACCGC
>JASLRF010000217.1 GCA_030744095.1 Pirellulaceae bacterium
ACGGGGCTCGTGAAACGGCTGGACTTGATTACTGAGCGGAATCTCGTCGCGGATCGTTGGCGGCAGATCAAGCTGGCTGCCGACGAACTCAAGTCGGTACTCCACCTGAACGCTAGTCAAACCACTTCGACCCGTGCTGACGTCAATCGTGCCTTTGATTTCACCTTTGACGAAAGTCGTACAAGCGTCTCGGCAACTCTCGACTTGCCGTTCAACCGCCGCGCGCAACGTAACGCATTTCGACAGCGGCTGATCGACTATCAAGCGGCTCTTCGTAGTCAGATGCAGTTGGAGGACAATATCAAGTTTGACATCCGCGACGACCTACGTTCCCTGGCATTGGATAAAGAGCGATACACTATTGACGTGGCTGCAGCCGCCTTGGCGTACGAGCGGGTCGTCACCACGGAACTGCAATTAAGATTGAGTGTGGATAATGTGAAATCGCGAGACTTTCTTGAAGCGCAGAACCGCTACACAGCATCTCTGAGCAGCGTCGCCAGTGACCACATCGGTTATATCGTGAATCGTATGCAGCTCTTTCTGGATCTGGAGTTACTCGAGGTGGACGATAGTGGATTCTGGACGGAACTGTACGACGAACATTATCAACCTGAAGGCTATTACCAGCTGCCACCCGAGGCCATGCCGGCCTATGGCACGCTGCCGCATGGACTCATGTTCTCCAAGATGATGCGCCGAATGCTTCACGTACCGGCCGGTGTGGCGACGGTGCACGGTCCGAGCGAGGAACTCGAGTCAATTCCAGCCGAACCGAACGCTATCGACGAACCGGAACCGGGGGATGCGTCGCCTCTCGTCCCACCACCACCCGCGACAGAACGACTTCTGCCGCCACCCCCGGTTGATGTGCTGGAATAACGCCCACACTAGGGCCAGTCGCCCACGTTATGGCCGGTCTCGCTGTTGTGGCCGGTCTCGCTGTTGTGGCCGGTCTCCTGACCGAGCCACCTAATTGACCGAAGGTCTCCCGAACTATAAGTGACCCTCGATCCATCATTGCGACCAATTTAAGGACCGGTGACAACGAAGAGCACACCTTGGCAGCGCACCACCTCTCAGCACGCGCTACGAACCTGGCTGATCAGCCGCGGTCTGCGTCGATTGTTCGTCTGCCGCAGCGTCGATCAACCCGATGATCGTTTGACCGGGTTGGGGTTTGAGAGGTACCGCCACGGTGGGAATGGTCAAGCGACCCACCTCGTCCATGACAAACAGGATGGTCGCCGACTCTCCGTAGCGAGCGACAAAATCGTCCAGTGTGAATTCCTCGGACAATCGTGTCTTCTTCAGCTGAAAGCCGTTTTCCATTCGACCTTCAAGCTCGTCATGGTTCAACTGCTTGTCGAACAACAATCGCCCGCGAAGATGGTCACCGACCGACGCACGGCGACCGGATGTACTATCCCAGGGTGGCAGTTGATACACATTGACTCGGCCAAACACATGTGCAAACTCGTTGACTGCCAGGGCGTTCACTTCATCGTTGGCGGTCATCGCCAATAGCTTGCCGATACCAGCCAGATCTATGTCCTCATTGACGTGTTCAGATAGAACACTGATACACTCCGCTCGCATACCGCTCATTCTGGCGGCGGCCACATTTGCGTAATTTGTGTCGACCAACATGGTTTGCAAATTCTCCTCGTCCAGCAACTGTGCCATCTCACGGACCCACGGCTCGGCTCCCACGAAGAGAATCCCCTGTGGATTGGTGTCGGACAGGTTAAGCCATTTCGCCAGCGGTCCAGCTGTGAGTCCATAGACTGCCACTGTGCCCACGATGACCAGAAAGGTGATAGGAACCAACTGCTCCGCCTGTTCGGCCAAAATTGCCATGCCTGGCACTTCGTGCTCGACGGGCAACCCGTGTGCCATCGAAGCAATCTTCAGCGCGAAAACACTCATCACCGCGGCTGCCACAATCCCTCGTGGTGCTAGCCAGGCGAAGAATATCTTCTCGCGGAATGCCAAACCGCTGCCCACCGTCGAAACAAAAATGGCCAGGGGGCGAACGATCAGAATGAGCGATGCCAGGAAGGCCATACCCCTCCAACCCAGGTCGAGAAACACCCGCGGGTCCAACCGCGATCCCAACACAATAAACAGGCACGAGATTAGGAAGACACCCAAATGTTCTTTGAACTGAATTACGTGGTGAATCGGAATGGTCTTCTGATTTGCCAGAATCACACCGAGCACCGTGACCGTCACCAGTCCTGATTCGTCCAGTAGAATGTTGGACACTGCGAAACTCCCGAGGGCGATCGCCAGGAATACGACACCGTGCAAATAGTCGGGCAGCCAAAACCGTTTGACCATTTGCATCAGCAAATTAGCCGTCACCAATCCGATGGCACCGCCCAGCAGCGCGGTCTTGACCAATAACGACACCATTCCTAGCAGCGACGATTCGTTGCCATGCGTGATGATCTCCTCGAAAACCAACACGGCCAATACTGCGCCAATCGGATCGATCACGATTCCTTCCCACTTGACGATCGAGGCCACACGTTGGACCGGGCGAATATGACGCAGCAAAGGCGCGACGACCGTGGGGCCCGTCACGACCAACACGGCACCCAGCAACGCAGCCAGGCGCAGGTCGAGATCATCCAGCAACAACACGGCGAAAAGTGTCGTCACAAACCAGCTGATTAACGCCCCCAGGGTGACCAGACGAAACACACCGCGACCCGCCGTTCGCAATTCGCTCAGCCGCAACGACAACCCACCCTCAAACAAGATCACCGCCACGGACAACGAGACGAATGGAAACAGTAGTTTCGGCCCGATCGTTTCGTTATCTGGATCCTCAATCAGCTTGGCCAACAGCAGATCCGGATTTGTGAACAGCTGCCCCAAGAGAATTCCGAATAGAAGCAGCAACAGGATTGACGGCAATCGCAACCGCCATGCCAGCCATTGCGCAATCACGCCCAATAATGGCACACCAGCCAGGTAACAGAAGAAAAGCTGTTCTTCGTTCAAGTCAAGAAAACCCAAGCTTCGCAGGTGATGGGCATCGGCAACAGGTGAACGACCGTGTCGCTCAGGTGGGCAACATCATCCCACACGACGGCACAATTGTCACCCGCTGCAGAGCCACTCCTGCTACAATTGGTCACACTGCACGATTGACCGTTCCGGCCGATCAACCTACGATCAAAAGAGGCCTACGGTCAAGAGATTGTTGCGTTGAATGGATCGAGTGCCGCATGAACATCGCCAGGCTAAACCGTGTCTCAACTGGGCGTTCTCGAATCCTGCGCCAGGCGATTCTTCCCGCAGTGCTGGTCGCGTGGAGTCTGGTCGTCGTGGGGCAATCCGAGGACATCGCCCAAGATGCCCCGAGCGAGAAGTCCTACGAACGTGCCGTGTTGATTCGTTTCGAAGGGCCCATCACACCACTCCTGGAACATTTCGTGTTCCGGAAACTGGACTTGGCCAGGCAAAGGAATGCGGATCTCGTCATCATCGAAATCGAAAGTCCCGGTGGCTTCATCGATTCGAGCTTTAATGTGGCGACACGACTCCGTGATTTGGATTGGGCCGATACCGTAGCGTTTGTGCCTAGTGAAGCAATCAGCGGCGCGGCCATCGTCGCGTTGGGTTGTGACAAGATTATTATGGCCTCCAACGCGAGGATCGGCGATGCGGGTGCGATCTTCCAAGGCGAAGACGCGCTCTTCCGTTATGCACCGGAGAAAATCCGTAGCGACCTGGCACGTCGTATTCGCGATCTTGCCGCCGCTAAAGGCCGTGCACCAGGGTTGGCCGAAGCGATGGTCGACATGGATCTCGTGGTGTATCACGTGCGGAATCAGGAAACCGATGAAACGACGTTGATGACCGATCCCGAAATCGAAGCCAGTGACGAACCGGCGGATTGGATCAAACTGAAACCGATCATCGAATCACGTGAGGCCCATTTTTTGGAATTGAATGGAAAGCGTGCCGCGGAACTGGGCCTGGCCGACAGCAACGCGGCGAGTCGAAAAGAACTCCTGGACCAACTACATGCCGGCGGCAATCTATGGGTCTTGGAGCCCACTGTGGTTGATACGGCGGTGACGATCTTGAATTTTCGATTGGTGACCGGGTTGCTGTTGGTGATCGCCGTGGTTGCCTTGCTGATTGAAGCGAGCGCGCCAGGTGTCGGCCTGGGTGGCCTGATCTCTGGCCTCTGTTTCGCGCTCTTCTTCTGGAGTCGGTTTCTTGGTGGCACCGCAGGCTGGTTGGAGGTCATTCTATTTGCCGCCGGTGTCGTGTTTGTGGCGATTGAGCTGTTTGTGATTCCCGGCTTTGGCGTGGCCGGCGTTTCCGGGTTGCTGCTGATGCTGACCAGCGTTCTCATGGCAAGCCAACACTTCGTTGTGCCAAGTACGGGTCGCGAACTAAACACAACAGTGAGCTCGTTGACTGTGATTGTTGGATCGGGAATTGGTGTCTGTTTGGCGGTGATGGCGATCAGTTATTTCCGAGGTTCGATTCCGATCCTCTCTTGGATGGCCTTGCATCCGCCTGTATCGGACGAGAAACGTGTCTCAACGACCGACGACAAGGCAGCGCCACTGCCGGCCACCGGTAACCGGCAGTTTCCCGTTCAAGTGGGCGACTGGGGAGTGGCCGAATCGCCGCTACGTCCCGCCGGCCGCGTGCGATTTCAAGATGAATACGTCGACGTTGTATCGGACGGAGCGTTTGTCGACGTGGGCCGTCAGGTGCGGGTCGTTAAGATCAGCGGAAATCGCGTTCAGGTGCGTGAACTGGACGAAAATGTGTGATGAATTGGCCTGAAAACTAATCTGCCAAGCCATATCGCACAATGCAATAAAGCGCGTTGAAAAGGTCGCTTATGCCGATCTTCTTGCCTTCATCGTAGCCGCGTGCGTTATAGCCGATCGGCGATTCGACGATCCGATAGCGCCGCCGAGCCAGCTTGGCGGTTACTTCCGGTTCAAAGCCGAAACGACTCTGCTTGAGCGGTAAATCACGAAGTACGTTGCTGCGAAATGCCTTGTAACACGTTTCCATGTCCGTCAAGTTCAAGCCCGTAAAGGTGTTCGATGCGACTGTCAGCACGCGATTCAATAGTCGATGCGACAGGGAGCGATCTTGGCTGACACCCAGGAAGCGGGAACCGAACGCAGCATCGGCGTCGCCGTCGAGCAGCGGGCGAATCACAGTCGGAATCTCTTCCGGGTTGTATTCAAGGTCCGCATCCTGGACGACCACAATATCGCCTACCGCGGCGGCAAAGCCATCGTGGAGCGCCGCGCCCTTACCTTTGTTCTCCGATTTTAGGATTACACGCAGTCCGGGCATGTCACGTACTGTCTCTAGCAGATCGCGTGTTCCGTCGGTACTGCAGTCGTCGATTACGATGACTTCCTTGCGCAATGCGAGTTCCTGTACCCGCGACAGTACTTCCAGGATCGTGCCCTCTTCGTTGTAGACGGGAATCACCACGCTGACCAACGGCTCCTTGGCGGACATTTCTATTGGCGCCGAGGCGTTGTCGCCGGCTGCAAAGGAGACTTCCTTAAACAACTCGTCAAGTGCTTCGAGTTCGGCTTCTGCCCGTTGCGATGTCGTTTCATTTGTCTCGGGGGCCGTTAGTGGCGGATTGCCCAAAGCCGGCACCACGGTCGAAGTATCAGTGTTCGTTGTCTCATTCATGTCGTTTGCCTGTTGGCGGAAGAGAATTCATGATTAACGTACAGCGAACGTTTGGCGCGCTTGCCGGATTGGCAGCGCAGGCCACTGCACGTAGCCTGTTTGTTTCGTTTCAGTGATCGATCTTCGTGATGAGCAGAGATAGTCTGGACTCGCCGGATCGTCATACTTCGACCGACGCCCGAACAACTGGGTTAGTTCGTCTTGATAGAGCAATGTCCAGTCATTGGCGTGTCGCGCAAGCACATCGACCGTATTGACTTGTTTGCGGTCCAGCAGAACCAGATCAGGTGCGCCGTATTCGAGAATGAGATCATCGTCAATCGGTCCGGATGCCAAACTACGAAAGCGCGGCTCATCGGCATGATCGCCGACGGCGTAGTCGAAGTACATGTCGACGATCGACTGTGGGTAGCACGTGCGAAAGCGCCCATCAAAGGCGACCTTAATGTCGTCTTCCACGTCCTGCGTCGAACCAAACGTGCCGATGGCATATTGGGCCCACATGAATCTCACGACAAGTTTTCCGTGCAGGCCCTCGTCAGCCATGAACTGAAATGCCGAAACCGGATACCTGTTACGTAGAACCGGCATCGTCGTCATCTGGTGATACAGCGTTGTCCCGGCGAACAAGGTGATCGCGGCAGTTGTCGCTAAGAACATCTTCGCGGTGCGCGAGGTGGCCTTCGAGCCCGCTGGAACAAGCTCTCCCGCACTACGAAAACGGCGAATCAAGTCGTCCACGTGTGGCACGAGCCACAGCGCGAAGAGGATCGTGAAGAACGGAATGTGACGGCGATGCTCGATGGACTGCCACAGCACCAACGTCAGCAGTATCATGTGGGCAGGGTCTCGCGATTTGCGCGTCACGACCGTTGCCGCGACCGAGAGGGCCACCAACAGCCACCAAGGCGACCAGGCAATACTGGTCAGTTCCGGCGAACGCCACTCCACAATTTCTGGCCTGGGAGTCCCCAGCGATTGCCACAGCCAGGCGTGTAGTTCAAACCCGGCCGGATTTGCCACCGTCGCAAAACCTGCAACCACCACGACAGCCAAGAGGTGCAGCGCGGTCCGCCGCGCACGGTGACCGTGCCGTAGCAACAACTCGATCCCACGACACACCAGGAACGTCACGAGCACAGCGTAGCCCGCGACGAAGCCGCCATGTGAATTTGCCCACACGGCCAGCAAGGGCACGACCAGCCACAACGCGGCCAATCGCCGTCGCGTGTCGTTCTTACCTAAGGCGTCGCCCGTCTGGAGCGCGCCGCGCGGTAACACCCAATCTAGAAGCAACACCAAACTGGCGAAGAACAAGTACGATGTCAATTGTGGCCGCAGCAACCAGAAATGCATAAGGTTGATCGAAGTAATCAACGCGACAACAACAATTGTCGTCTGTGACACACCGGCGCGACGCGGAAGGTGAATTACGACCGCCATCAACACAGCGCCCAGCAGGCTCTTTATGCAGAGCAATCCGGCACTGCCGAGTGACTGAATTCCCAGTGCCAGGGCTAGTTCTGATAATGTCTCGTGATTGATCCACCGGTGCCCCACGGCGTTGTACGTATACGTGGCCGAGCTGGGCAATCCTTCGCGGAGCATATCTGATCCGTATTGCACGTGTCCCCAGAAGTCCGGGTCCGGTTGGTTCTTAGACAACGGCAACAGGCAGATCACCAGCAGGGCCAGAAAGAACGCTCGCTCGGACCAAGAGGTTTGCCTGTCGTTGGCTATCGGGTCAGTCATAACACGGCCTCCAATACGAGCTGCTCGGTCTCCCGCTCGCGCTGCGGCAAGGCGGGCCAAGAAACCACCCCAACCTGCTCGTCATCTGTGATTTGGCGCCGGTCAGGCGCGATGTAACGAGCATCTGCGGGATCGTCAAACGTCTGGCTTCGACCCCAAACCTGTGCCACACGGTCTTGGTACAGGAGCGTCCAATTCTGTTGGTTGCGGAACATCACGTTGACGGAATGAGGTTGGAAACGGTTGATCAACACCACTTCGGGATCGCCGTACTGAAGGACTTCATCGTCGTCAAAAGCCAGGGGATCCGACCCACGATAACGAGGCACAAGACGGCCCAAGATGAAGTCGAAATTCATGTCAACCACTTCCTGTGGATAGCATGTACGGAACCGGCCATCGAAGCTGACCAACATCGCCTTGTCGTCATCGGGATGTGTGGGTCCAAGAGCGGCGATGGCATATTGAGCCCAGTTATAGGTCACGATCAAGCGACCATGCATCTCGTTGTCGGCCATGAACTGAATGGCAGCCACGGGGTATTCCTTTCGATCCACTGTCATCTGACGCAGGCGCGACTGCAGCTTGTAGCCCAGAAGACAGAAAGCGAAAACGAACACACCAGCGAAGGCCATTTTCATGGCCGGTCTCATCGCCTGCCCCAATGAATCCGTATGTTCACTAATGCGAAATCGCTGCATCACAGAATCAATGTGCGGCGCCATCCAAAAACCGAATGGAATGGCAAAGAACGGCATGTGTCGCACGTGAGAAAGCGTTTGCCACAACGTCAGGAGCAGGATTACCGAATGAGTAATGTCCCGCGAGCGTTTGGTAAGCAACATTGTGGAAAACCAACTGAACATGATCACCCACAGTGGGATCATCACTGTTGATGTCAGATCTGGCGCGTGCCATTCGATAATCTCTGGTCGTGGCATTCCAAGCGACTGAATCAGCCACCCGTGTAGACCCGGGCCGTATGGATTGATCAAAGTTGCCAAGCCGCTGGCAACGACCATCATCGTCAAGCGTCGCAACATGCCAAAAGATTGCCGGCCTCGATTGGCCAGCAACTCGACGCCCCGCAGTCCCAAGTACGCCGTGAAGATGCAATAGCCCGCGACAAAGCCGCCATGTGAATTGGCCCAAAAGAAGAATAGCACTGGCGCCAACCAAAGACAGCGCAAGCGGAAAGACGAATAGGTCAGCGGCGCGGATTCAGTATCTCGACGTTCCAGCCAACGAAAATGGCAGCGCCCTTCCCAACCCTGAAAACAGTAGGCCAATAAGCCCATCAGCAGCGCGCAGAAAATGTATGAAAGCAACTGGGGTCGCGTGCGCCAGAAGTAGGTCAGATTGGTCGAGACCAGCATCGCCAGCAGGCAGACGCATAACAGGCTAGCTCTCTGCCGGAACGCGACGACCATGATCAGACCGATCACGCCTACGCCGAGCAGGCACTTGACAATCAACAGCCCGACGGGGCCGATCGTGTCAATCATCACCGCCAAAAACAACTCCGCTAGATTCTCATGATTGATCCAACGGTATCCCTCGGCGGTGAACGAGTAGGTTGTTGTGGGAGAAATCCCGTCCGATAACGCGTCGCGACCATATTGCACGTGGCCCCACAGATCAGAATCGGCAGCGGCCGGCGACATGGCCACCGCACACGTCAACAAGGTCGCCAGCAACAAGCCGCGATCGAACCAATTCCGAATAACTGGCGGTCGGCTCATCGAAGAGTTGTCGCTTGGAAGATTCATGAACTCTCAGCGCATTAGCGTGGACGAAGAGAGGAGTGGGAAAACACCAAAAGTATAGGACACGTCCAGCGGACAATTCGGGTGCTGCAAGCGATATAACTGACACAGATGCACCCGCCAGTGACACGGCGGAGATGTTTGCAGCGACGGCATCTCGCATTCGCCTTCACATCGAAACCGACACCTCACGAAGATCGCGTGCCCCAATTGCGCGAGACTGGTCAGCTCGTCAAGCCACCCAAGCTGACGAGTCCAGCGCGTCACCAGGATCAGATCGACAGGCTCTCCCAACTTGGAGACACACAGCGAGCCGTGTACGATGTTGATTGCGAAACGCCATTCTGCGGAAAGCTGGTTCCGGCAATAAACCGATCAGACCTTTCGAGACAACATGTCATGCGCGAATACTTTGAAATTGACGATGTCAGACTGACACTGAACCAACCCAACGAAAATCAACGCGAGTGGATTGGCCAGCGCGAAGTTCTTAAGCAGCTGCTGGCGTGTTGGGTGGTCGTGGACGACGCCGACCTCCCCCTATCTCCACGTCTCATCGGCACGCCGGGAATCGGCAAGACGGCGTTAGGTATGGCGGCCGCGCGCGAACGCCAACAGGACCTATACATCTACCAATGCACGGCCGATACGCGGCCGGAAGATTTACTGGTCACGCCAGTGCTCGCCGAGAGCGGCAAGATTGCATATCATGCCTCGCCCTTGGTGTCGGCGATGATTCGCGGTGGCGTCTGCATTCTGGATGAAGGTAACCGCATGAACGAAAAGTCATGGGCCAGCCTCGCGCCTCTGTTGGATCACCGCCGCTATGTCGAGTCGATTGTGGCGGGTATCACGATTCCGGCGCATCCGGATTTTCGCTGTGCTGTCACGATGAACCAGGACGAGTCGACCTACGAGATTCCAGACTATATCCTCAGCCGCCTGCAGCCGACGTTGCCCGTTGGGTTTCCGAACAAACTGGATGAAATGTCGATCTTGCAATACCACCTTCCGTTTGCCGAACTGGACATGTTGGCGATAACGGTCGATTTTCTGCAGCGTTCCCACGAACTGAAACTCGACTTTTCACCGCGGGATGGCATCAGCATGTTGCGATACGCCATGAAACGCATGATTCAAGATCCATCACATCCGATTGCCAAAGATGCAGCCTGGCGCGAGGCGCTGGAGTACTGCCTGGGCGAAGAGGCACTCGACCTCGAGTCACTGGCCGAACGCAAACAACAAACGTTGGGCGGGAATGCAGTGCCGTTGGGATTGGGTGATTTCTTTTTCTCACCAGAGGATCCATTGCATCCCGATGCAGACGACGACGACGACGATGACGACGTGATGTTTTAGTCACTGAAGAATCACAGAATGCCAAACGACTTGCTCAAGATTGGCCCTCACATCACGGTACTCCCAGTAATTCATGGGAGCGGTGATTTCGCGCTTGAGGTGCGCCGAGCGATGCTCGAGCAGGCGTTTGACGTCGTTGCCGTGCCATTGCCGCCGTCATTCCAGCAAGACGTCGAACGGGCGATTGAACATCTTCCCACACCTACCGTTGTCGTTCAGCCCGAACCGCAATCCTACGTGACCCAATGGACACCGGATCGAGAACACGACGATGAAGAATTCGCGGCAGACTCTAACGAACGTGTCTGTAGCTATGTGCCGATCGATCCGTGCCAGGCCGTGATTATGGCGATCCGAGTGGCGATGGGCGAACGGATTCCGCGACGCTTTATCGACTTGGAAACGTCTCGTTTCGAACCGTATACGGCAAACTTGCCCGACCCCTACGCGCTCAAGAAAGTCACCATCGAGAGGTTTGCCGCGGCAATTCTTCCGAACATCGAACGAGTGCCCGAAGGACAACGGCGGGATCGCGTCCGATACATGGCCAGTCAACTGCATGAGATAGAATCGCGGCACCAGTCGATCTTGCTTGTGTGTTCCGTGCTTGATTGGCCTTGGATTCGTGAAGCGTACCAAGAATCGGCCGACAACTCGCCGACGGATATCGGCATCGAAGATGACTTTGTCGAACCTACTGCAACGCACGAAGTAGACCCCAAGACGCTGATTTTCATGTTGGGCGAATTGCCCTTTGTCACGGGACTGTATGAACGGGCTCGATCAGAACTGGAAGACGACCAAAACCTGTCAATTGACGGTGTCAAGGAACTACTGGTCACGGCGCGTGATGCCTACCGAAACGACTTGAAACGACGGGCCCGAAAAATCACACCACACTTGTTAGCCCGCTGTACGAAGTACATCCGTAATTTATCATTGGTGGAAAGCCGCCTGACGCCCGACCTCTATACGATTGTTGTTGCGGCAAAACAGATCGCCGGTGATCAATTTGCCCTCCACGTCGCCGAGACCGCACGCGACTACGCCTACTCGGACGGTGCCGGGTTCGATTCGATTGTGATGGGAATCAACGAAGCGCGTTATCCAAATGGCGACACGTTCGAAATGGTCAGCCGTCTGCCTGGGCCTCCTCTGGAATGGCGGAGCTGCGAATTGAAACGACGTCCAGATAAGTCAGAGACCGAAAAATGGCAAACCCCCTGGAATCCTTTTTCACAATGCAGCTACCCGCCTGAAGACGAGAGTATCGAGAACTTTCGCTCGCACGTCTTTGATCGCGCAAAGGCGATTATGGGTGCCGATCTGGTGCGGACCGAGAAGTTCACGACCAGTATCATGGATGGAATCGATATTCGTGATACTCTCCGCCACTGGTACGATGGCGAGATCTACGTGAAGATCTTGCCGCCCAGTCGTGGCAAGCTGGATTGCGCAGTTATGCTCTTCGATTCTCCGGCAGACCCACGTGATTATCCCTGGCGCACG
>JASLRF010000218.1 GCA_030744095.1 Pirellulaceae bacterium
TGAAGGTCGTTAGGGAGCTTCAATCGCACGGGCTTCGGCCTCGAATTGTTGGAGCATCTCCGGCAGCGCCAAGCGTCCGCGCGAGTAGCGGGCAGCTTCGCTTTCGGGAAAGTCCCAACGACAACGATTGTATCGACGAAAGGCCTCACGGTTGTTGTTGGCCATCCGATTACTCTCGCCGGACCAAAAAAGTCCGTCTGGGGTCAGTTCGTCATCGGGAAACAACTTCGCAAAGCGATCAAACGCCGAACTTGCCTCGCTGAATTCTTCACTCTTGTAAAAACACTGGCCAATTCGAAATGCGATCCGAGCGGCATACTGATGGCCGGAAAACCGGTCCAGAAACTTCTCACCGACCTGTGCCGCAACGTCGAATTCTTCGGCCTTGTAGAAATAGTCACTGATACGAATCATGACACTGGCAATCAAGGGGCTCTTGGGATACGTGGCGGCCAGTGTGACATAGGCCTCCAGGGCCGCATCGAAGTCACCAGCTTCCTCGTGGCTCTGGGCCAATTTGTACTGTGCATCCGCTGCCAATCCATGATCTGGGAATTGACGCACAATCATTTCGTATGATTCGATCGCTTCATCCCACTGCTGCAATTCCTGAGAGAATTGGCCCAACAAGTAGGCGATGCGCGGCACGTATTTCGGGTCAGGGTAGTCCTCCATGACTTCGCGCAGGATCCGCCGGCCCGCGGCAAGGTCTATCTGCTCCTCAGCTTCACGTCCCAAGCTGCGGTGGCTCTTGAACAGTTCGAAGTAGCTCTCCGCGACATGAAACTTGGTCTCGACGGCCAGCGTTTCGTCGTTAAAGGTTTTGCTGAAGGCAGCCACTAATCCATCCGTGCCCACCACGACTGGCGCTTCTTGCAGTAACTCCAGCGTCCCTGATTCGGTACTGGCTGCTGTGTCCAAGTAATGTACCGAGAGCGTGTCGCCAAAATAGCATTCAATCATGGGGTCTGCTGGATCCAAGTTGTTTTCGCCAGGCTTCTCATTGGATTGGAGCGTAAACGAGCCAGTAAAGACACCACTATGCACCAAGGTCTCGACCAGCGTTACCGATTCAGATTCGCCGAAGGCCGAGCGGATTTTGACGGTCGTCGAATCACGCTCGTCCGTGGCGTCCTGGTCGGCATCTACAACGCGGAGAAACAGCTTTTCACCCACATGCAGTTGGGCAATGGGATCTACGTACTCGCGGTCGGTAATCGTCAACTGTCCGTTTGAGATCAGTTGCCCGGCAGCGGTAACTTCGGTCGCAACGCCGTCGGCGCGAAATTCGTCTTGATATCCCGCCGCAATGCGGTCTTTGCCCGTCAGATTCAGCACGCGCGCGACGAGGCTGTCATCCAATACTGAATTCTCCTCGTCTCCTTCATCCAAACGGCCGCCGCCAATCAAGTTGCGAGGCATTTCGGGCGTAATCGGCACGACTCCCGGACTGGTGTGACTGCCCAATTGCAGGACGATCTGTCCGACAAAACGACCTTCTTCGAGTGCCCATTCGTCCGCGCTGGCGCGCGGCACAGACGTAAACACACCCGAAACAACACAACGCACGTCGGCCGTCGCACCGTCGGTGGTTTTTATCTGAACGATGATCTCGCTAAGGCTGTCGCGGGCAGCATCGGGATCTATAATCTCAATCGTCAGAGGGGCTTCAAAGGCGACACTGCTAACGGTGACGCCGTCGTCTGGAACATGGTAGGTAATTCGAGGTGGCAGCTTTGGATCAGCCGCCGGGGTGACGAGGCTCTCGAGGATTTGGATCTGTGCATCCGTTGGCTGATTGACGTAGACCACACTTTCTCGCGGTACGGAATGCCCGGGAAACGTGTTTTGTTCATCGAGATAACGGACATAGATCCGATCTCCCCTTTTGACGTGCAATTTTTCCGGTGCAGGCTCGGCCGACGTGTCAATCTCCTTGGTGAAGAGCCCGCTGAACTCTTCCGTTTCTGTCGCGTTGAACTGGACTGGATCGCCATCGTTAATGGAGACTTCGAAGGCGACTTGATCAGGCGCCGCTGATTGGTCGCGGTCATAGTCCTGGATCTCGACAATCACGCGTTCGCCCGGTTCAACCCGCTTTAGCCGCTTCCGCACGGTCGAGACCGTACCATTGCTTGAACGCTCGAAGTCATAAGCGATCGCCGCCACCTCGGCGTTGAAATAGGTCGCTTGCAACTGCTGTGTCAACAATCGACTGCCACCTGCGTTGGTTTGGGTCACGTCATCCGTGTAACTGGCCGTCACCACGTCGCCTCCGGCAATTTCCAGGACGGCATTCTGAGACAGAGAAAGCACATCGGCAGCCGTGGGGATGAACGGTTGATCGCGATCAGCACCCGAAATCTCCACGTGGTTAACCGCGACGGCCTCGCCAAGATACTCGTTAATCACAAAACGGGTGTAACGCGCATCGATGTCATCAAAACGAAAATCCCAGGCGTTATCCGAGAGAATCACGCGCGATCCAACTGCCGGCCGCAATTCCACGCCGCGCAGACCCATCGTGTAGCCATTGCGAATCTCTTGCGGGCGAATCGTCAGTTTCGCAACGCCAGATTTGTCGATCGTGATCGTGCCAAAGCGATCTGTCTGATACTTACTCCAGTTGCCGGTATTGGCCAAGTTTGAAGTAAAGTACTGGTCGCCCAGTTCGACGCGAACGATCGAGCCGCCTCCTTGGTGCGAGTAATTCATCCAGACGTCATAGACTCCCTCGGAAATATCAAACTCCCAGGACACGGCGTCGTCGGTCGACTGCCACGAGCCAAGATGCTTGTCTTCGCCTTCTCCTTTGATACCGAATTCCTCAGAGGTCTTGTTGAGTTTCGCAGTTTCGATCGCCAACGACCTGGCACCCGTCACTGCGACAGGTGCCTGCGCAGGTTCTTCGCCAAGCGCCGTGCTGGCTGCCGCAACATCAAAATCACTGGTCAGGAATGGCCCCAGCGTTACGCGTTGTTCGTCCAGGCTGGCACGGGCCCGCAGCGCGGACAGTTCCTTGTTATTGGGGTGCGCGGCGGCGAAGATCGTCAGATCGTGAACGCCCTTTTCCAGCCACACGTCGATCGTGCGGTTACCAGCGCCGACTTTCAATTCCAATTGACCATCCAGCGCGAGTGCCGTACGGCTCCCACGAACAGCGAAGCGAACGGCGCCCGCGCGAAGTTGAACGAACTTGCCGAACCAGATCACCGAGACATATCGCGATCGGTTCCCTTCTTCATTTTCTTCTGGGCGCGTCCACTGCAGCTGCCCGCCAGTCACATTGCCTTTTTCGATTGGTTCGCCGGCCGCCAGGTTAACCACCTGTTGCCACGATGTGTAGGACGTCGCATTGCCGGCGAACACGCGATATTGCATCGGCCCAAATTCGCCGGCCACGGCCGCTGCCGCTGGCGTCGCTGGGTGCGAGGCCAGGCGAAACCAGAATTCGCCGTCGTAACTGGCCTGTAGTTCGCCCCGTACCGGTTTGTTGTCGTCGGTTTGCGGAACAAAGAACTTGGCCTTCGAAATTGTCCGCAGGTCCTTCATATCGACGGTAAGCGATTTCGGAGTGGCGCCGTCGGGTTCGCTTTGCCAAAAAGTTTTGGGGTCCTTGTCGATGGCCATCAGCGGACTGTGATCGATCGCGGTGTCACTGGCCAACGCTCCGGCAGGCAATTCGCCACTTTGTGCCGTACCTTCAAAAACACCCGAATGCGGACCGGATTCGGTCAGTGTCACCTGCACCTGATCACCGCTATCGGCGACCAACTTGGTGACGATGGTGTCGGCCGATGGTGACAAGTCGCGATCCCCATCAACGACGCGGAGGTAGATCGGGTTGCCTGGCTTGATCTGGTTTGCCGGGCGTTGCATCGATTGCCGCGCATCGGCCCGCTGGCGGTCCCGCTCTTCACGCGCCAGTCGCTGGCTGAATGTCTCCTCTTCTTCGTCAATGATCTTGCTGCTGGCGACTTCAAACTTGGCGTCACCGGCAATTTGGATTTCGACATCCGAAAGCGGCACGCTTTTGAATTCGACTTTGAATCGATCGGGATAGTCACACAGGATTTTGTCGTTGCCGCTGACCTGCAGGACCTTGTCATGTTTGGTCACCGATCCCAGTTGTGTGTCAACGTCGGTTCGGAAGACCCCCTTCCCTGCTCCACCGCTGGTGAGATAAACCAGTTCTTCGTCTCCTCCGGGTTCTGTGCGGACGATCACTGGGATCCGATTGTGACCGCGACTGATGCCAAGATCGCTGTCCTGGACCACAATGGAGAGTGGCATACCAGGGGCGTGTTGCCGTTTGCTGGAGCGCCCCAGCCGGCCCACTGTCATCAGCAACTGCAATTGGTCGATGTACCGCTCTTCGGCACCATAGACTTCCGCCAGGTTGTACAAGGCTTGATTCGCCAGGTCGACGTTGGGGACGCGTTCGAGCACCGTGCGAAAGATGGCGCGTGCCTCGTCATTGTCGCCACGACGATGCGCCAACACTCCACGGAGGAACTCGGCCCGGATGATGACTTCAGTGTCCCGGCTGTTGGCCAGTTTCTCGAAGACCGTTTCGGCCTGGTCGTAGACCTTCTGTGCCATGTAGGTTTCACCGATCCCAAATTCGGCCTCGATAGCGAAGCCGGAAGTCGCATAGCGATTGATCACGGTCGTGTATTCACTTCGTGCGACGTCATACCGCTTGGCTCCAAAGAAATTCTTGGCCAGTAGGTATTGGATCTGGGCTTTTGTTTCATCTTCTACGGTCTTCGATTCACTGTTCTTGATCAGCCATTGGCGAAGAATGTTCTCGACGTCGTCGTGATTCGATTCGCCGCCAGCCGCCATCAGGTTTTCACAAACGAAGACCAACAGGTCCATCGGTACGGCGTCGCGGTGTTCATCAAACAATGCTCTGTTGTCGAGATAAGTGTCCAGCGCCAGCCGCCTATCGTTCAAACGCAAGTAGAGGGCGGCCTGTAGCAACGGCGCGATCGGGCTGTTCTCGTCGATGGTCAATCCGACGGTCCCCTGCCGCGCGAAACACTGGCCAATCATGTTGCGCGCTGATTGCTTACGCTGGTCGTTGATATTGGTCAGATTGGCCAGCATTCCAGATAGCAGTGTGGCGGCGACGTTGTAGTCTTGTCGAGTGACCGCTGCCTGGGCGAACGGCATCAGCTGGTCAAAGCGGTGCGAATCCGTCGGTAAGTTACGGGTCACATGTTGCCAGGCCAAAAGCCTCGCGATGGGCGACTTTGCGTCCCCTGGTTCTGCCTCCAGGAGCATAAGTTGAGCTTGCGCAGAAGGCCAATCGATCCGCACGCCCGCGATCACACGAGCGACGCGTTGGATATTCTCCGGCGAGTTTTCCTGCTCCTTGTCGACCCGATAATCTGCGTGGCTGCTGCGATAATTGTGCAGCATGTAGTGCAGGCTCCAGGCGTCGAGCGTAACAGCGCGAAACGGTCGGTTGCGTTCTCTTGTTCTGGTTTCGCGCAAAGTCTTCTCAAAGGCGTCCAGATTCCCCAACCGCAGATAGGTATCGGCCAGCCATGCCCCGTACCGGCCAATTGCATCAGTGTCTTTGATGAAACGAGCGTGCGCGAAGGCAATCTTCTGTTGTGGGTCTTCGATGCGCTCGAACAGT
>JASLRF010000219.1 GCA_030744095.1 Pirellulaceae bacterium
AAGACCAGTGTGGCCTTAGGGTCGTATTCAACAAAAATCCATGCGCCGTTACGATCCCTTTGGCATGATTTGTGCCAACGGTAGCAATCGTTCTAGGCTATTTAAGATCATGGAATTCAGGCGGCGGTTGTAGGCAACACCCCAACACGATGTTCTGCAGTCAGGCTGTCGAGCCCAACATGATATCGGGCACATCAGGATCTTCAAAAAGGGTAGGGGCTGAACCCTGGTACGGCCGCTTAGACTCTATATGACCCGCGGATCTTGGTCAAGGTTCGTCGAATTTGCACGATACTTCTCTGGCTTGCCGCGAACTCCCAGCGAAGGGTACAAACCAATATTTCCCCGCGTTGGGATGGCGGGTACGCTAATCGTCGGGGCACGTTAACAGGACGGGAATTCCAGGATGGCTGGCGAAAAGCTCGATCTCAGCAGTGATCCGGGGGGAGAAGACCGCGGTACGGAAGCCGCTGGTGTCGGGGCCGACGGTGCGCAGGAATCACGCAGATTTGTGGGAGTGACATTTGCCTGTTGTGATGTCTATGCAAGGGTTTACGTCAATCAGGAGAAGACAGCCTACGAAGGCAATTGCCCACGATGCGCGAAACGGTTGATCCTGAAGATCGGCCCTGGCGGTACGAATTCACGCTTTTTTACTGCCTATTGAGCCGATCAGCGATTTCTCGTACGATTCTCCGCCCCCATCCCTGTCGACGGACTTTCTCTTCTGACCAGATTCACTCGACATGATCGACTTTGACGTCCAACGCTGTACGCGCCGCTGTGCCGCGACCGACAGAGAATTGCAGTCCGAGGAGGTGTTCTATTCCGTCTTGCTGAGCGAGGGCCCCGGCGTGGTGCGTCGCGACTATTGCGAAGAGGCCTGGAGCGAACCGCCGGAGGATGCGATCGGATGGTGGAAGTCACAGATGCCGTCCCCCAACGCCAACAAGATGCACTGGGCACCCAACGACGTCATGCTGCACTACTTTCAGGAATTGGAAAACGATACGGGCAAGGCGGATGTTCGATACATTCTGGCACTACTGCTGATCCGTCGTCGCATTGTTCGGCTGGACGATCGGGAAATGGATGCCGAGGGGCACGAAGTGATGGTCGTCTTCTGCCCCAAAAACGAAACCGAATACAAAGTCGTGACAGTGCCTCCGACCGGAGCAAGGATCAAGGAAATTCAAGATGAATTAGCCCGACTGCTGTTCGCAGATGCGGTCTGAGGCCGTATTGCAGCGCGGACGTTGACTCGGCAAGGAAGCTGAATTGAAACGTCACATAATGGCTTGGTTTCTGGCATTTTCGCTACCGTTGGTTTGCGGCGGCGCGACTTGCAATTTCGCGACTCCGCCCACGGGCCCACTCGCACCGGTTGCATTTGTAGGCACGCCCACGCTGCCTCAAGTGATGCAAACCGTCAACACAAACACCCAACGCGTGCAGCAATTGCACACCGAGACGGCGTCGGTTTCGACGCCCGGATTTGGTTTCTTGCGAGCGACTCTTTCTTTCGAAAAACCACGCCGGTTTCGCCTGCGCGGCAAGTTGCTTGGACCTGAACTGGATTTGGGCAGCAATGATGAGGTCTTTTGGTTCTGGGTCAAAAGAAGCGGTCAACCGGCAGTCCTGTTTGCCCGACACGATCAATTCGCACAATCGCCGGCACAGCAGATGTTGCCGATTGAACCCGCGTGGATCGTCGACGCGTTGGGTCTGGTGACGCTGGACCCTGGGATGCAACATGACGGTCCGTTTCCAAAAGGAAACGGCCAGATCGAAGTTCGCTCGCAGATTCGTGGAAGTCGCGGCGTTGTGACGCGCACGCTGGTCATCGATCCAACCTATGGCTGGATCGTGGAACAGCACATCACCGATGCCAACAATCGACTGCTGGCCTCGGCTCTGGCCAGCAATCACAGGTTCTATCCCGAATATGGAGTGTCGTTGCCGCATCGCGTTGAGGTTCGCGCACCATCGGCAAACTTGACGTTTCAGATTGAGGTCGGCCATTACTTTATCAACCGGCCCGTCGAAGATCCTCTCGAAATGTGGTCACTGCCGGAGATCGCGGGACAGACGCCGATCAACTTGTCGAATGTGTCGGGGGGGCAAGGGGGCGGAGTCCATTCGGGCATCCCCAACCACGGACAGGCATTGCCACCATCGTATCCGCCAGATCCCAGAACGGGATTTCGACCGCAATTTCGCGGCTATTCACAGGTGCGATAGAAAGCGACCAGAACGCTGGGCAGCGCAGAACGTAGTTTGATTTCCAATGCTGCGACAGATTACTGGATCTTCGCTTCGCTTGTTGGCGGCCGACATGGTGAAGCTAGTGCCGCGACTCGCAATTGTTAGCCCACGATAGCCAGAGTTTCGCTATTGTCTCGTGGGTTTGCCCAGCTTTCCTTCCAGGTAGCGGGGCGTTTTACGGTTTCGGCCGTGGTAGGGCGCCCCGTGTAGGTCCAGCGAA
>JASLRF010000220.1 GCA_030744095.1 Pirellulaceae bacterium
CCCAGACGATCGTGTCCGCTCCTTGCTCAAGTGCGTCCGCGATAATCAGTTCGTTGTGCCGAGCCTTGTTGCCACCGAAAGCCAATCCCGTGCAGTCGTCTCGCTTGATCCAGATGCGCGCTCTGCCGATGGCTGCGGAGAATCGTGGCAAGAACTCCAGTGGTGTTGGCAAGTGAGCCAGAGAGACGCGCGGCAACCGGCTGACGCGCTCGTTGAGTTCTGCCGGTGAATAGGTCCTGTTCGTTGTTGTCATCGTCGATCTAGTTTTCATGTAGTTTCCAAGGTGTGGCTAACTCACGACAGTCTACACGATCTCAGGACGGCCCAACTCGTGAATCGCCACAGCATGGTTGGCATTCCAATCTAAGGGCTAACAGGCGTTTTGAATTTCGCATCGCGGCACTGCCTATTTCGAACGCTGAGCTGAGCGTTGGCCCTCCCGAGAACTCCTTAGCCTCTTTGTGGGTCCACCGACGTTCGTCGTGTACGCGCATGCACTGAGGCACAACAGGGAGCGACAAACGACCTCGCGGAAACAGCGTGTGAACCGGTCAGATCTTTTGCAATGTTGCGGGAAATGGATGCGAATCGCGACCCTGGCGCGCAATCCTCTATTTGTTAGGTATTAGGTAATTCCGTGGTTGTGAGGTGATTCGCGGGCGCGGTTCGTTGATGCCAGTCTGTCTGCCGTTGGTACTGGTGCGCGATGCGAAGAATCGTGCCTTCCTCGAACGGCCCGCCCACTAGATGCACACCAATAGGTAGCCCTTCCTTCGAGAACCCACAAGGAATTGACAGGGCCGGGTGGCCAGTCAGATTGAATGGCAACGAAAAGTCCAGATAGGCTCGTACAAGTTGTCTTTCGCCGCCGGGCAGCGCGGCCGTTCGTTGACCGAACCGAGTGGCGACGATCGGTGTGGTGGGTGTTAGCAGGCAATCGATCGAGGCGAACACGTTCGCCCAGGCTTTGCCGACCACGCGACGAACTCGTTGCCCTTTGAGATAGTCGACGGCGGGCAGCAACAAGCCACCTTGCAGCAGCGGCCGGATGTCGTCGCCATATCGGTCGGCCCGCTCCGCCAGGAACGGCTGGTGGTACGACGAGGCCTCGGAAAAGATGATCGCTCGGTGCGCACCGAGCACTTCGGCGAGATGAGGCAAAATGACGTCGATTCGTTCGCAGCCGAGAGAAACGAGTCTGTCGATCCCGACCTCGACAGCTTGTGACACTTCCGGATCCAGTGCTTCAAAGAACCACGTTTGGGGAAGACCAATGCGCAGTCCGCGAAGCGGCTTTTCGAGGTCGTCTTGATACTGAGGGACCCGTTGACGGCTCGAAGATCCGTCTGCAGGGTCGTGTCCGGCCATCTGCTCTAGCACCAGCGCTGCGTCTTCGGCGGTACGTGTCAGCGGCCCGACATGATCCATGCTCCATGCCAATGGCACGACTCCGTGACGGCTGACGCGGCCGTAAGTCGGCTTCAAACCAGTCAAACCGCACAGAGCTGCCGGCAGACGAACCGATCCGCCTGTGTCTGATCCGAGCGTGACCGGACAGATTCCCAGCGCCACGGCCACCGCCGAACCGCTGCTGGAGCCACCGGCGATGCGGTTTGCGTCCCACGGGTTTCTGCAGTCGCCAAACGTAGGGTTTTCGCCGGTGAAGCCAAAGGCGCATTCGTGCATGTTGAGCTTGCCCAGGGGAACGGCCCCCGAGGCGATCAGTTTCTGGACGACCGTCGCATCAGCGCCGGCCACGTGGTCGCGGAAAACTTTGGAACCGCATGTTGTCGGGACATCCTTCATGTTGATCAGGTCTTTGACGGCGAACGGAACGCCGGCCAGCGGCAGTTGCCGTCCACTTGCCACCTGTCTGTCGACACGCTCGGCCTGTTGCCAGGCTAACTCCGGAGTGATCCGAATGAACGGTCGCCACTTCTCCTGGAGCCGCTGCGCCTTGGCCAACGCCTCGTCGGCAATCTGGCGAGCCGTTTTTTCGTGAGACTGAACCTTGGCGGCAATCTCGAGACAGTTGTCCGCGGTTTTGCTCATCGCTCACTCACTTGGTAAGTCGTAGCCGGTTCAGATTCAATGATTTTCATCTCGCGCATGTCCGACATTTCAGCGTTCAGTGAATTCAACAGATCCGCGACCGCCGCACTGTCCGGTTCTGGGATGGGCGTCCCGCCCAAGTCGGCAGCCATTTGGACGACCCGTTCAGGTGAGAGTTTCGATGATTCGGTCATGGTTCTACCTTTCCAGTGCTCTGTCATGACTATGAATTAGCGTTGTCGAGCCTGATTGTCGTGGTTCGCACTGCGAACCAAACGTCTTGATCGCGCAGCAGCGATCAACGACTATTTCGCCAGGCGACCATTCTTCTTCGACCTTAGAATCAAGAATCAACACAACACTAACATCTGGATCGAACGACTCGATCAGCCATCCACTTGACAATTGCGCATTGCCGCGAATCGAGAACGACAGTTTAGTAAGCTTTTCCAGTCATTTCATCCTTTCGCCGCCACACCATCACACCCGCTACGGAGAATAGACTTCAAACTCCTTCAGACCTACGGCATACTCGAGATTGTATCCAGTTATGCCGGTGAACTTGATGTACTTGGCCGCGATTGGGCGGATCTTAACTTCGGTCCAGGTGTGACCGTCGTCGGGCAGTATTCCGCTGGCCACTTCCGTGTACTCGTGATCGTTCGTTGACACTTCGACTTTGTACTCTCTTGTCCGGTAGGCAGATTGAGCTGACGCGTTGAGCATGCGCAATCTTCCGACCTGATAGACCGAAGGCAGATAGATCTTGATCCACTGCTGCATGGCCGGGCGCTGTGAATGCCAGGCAGCGTCTTTTCCGAAATTCCCACTGGCCAGATCCCCATCGACGGCATTATCGTAACCGTAGCCATTCTCCCAGAAAGACGAACCCTTGACGATCTGCCCTCGGACAATGTTGCGGTTTCCGTTCTTGCTGATCGTGACCGCGCCATGAGTCGCGGCTCCGAAGCGAACCTCTTTTGCCAAGCTCGTATCGATCAGGTTCAGCGCGATGCCGTCAACAAACAGCTCGCCCTCCTTCGCCTCCGCTGTGATGCCGGCAATGATAAAGTTCAACTGTCGCGAATCCCCTAGCGGCAACTGAGCATCCACGCGCTGCCATCCAATTCGCCCCACCATGTCTACAGGAATGCGGAAGAAAGACTCCTGCCCGTTCCGCGTATTCGCGTTGATTTCAATAGAAACTGCAGCATCTGGAGGCAGCTTCGAACTATCCAACCAGAACGTGATCTGCAACGCCGACTTGCCTTTAAGGAAGCCACGGTCGATCAGTTGTCTTATGGCGCGACGCCCTGGGAAGCGCATGCGCAATGATTGCTTCTCGACCTTGGCCTTTTCCGCGGTAATGTTAATGCCATCGTCGTCGCCGACCGCCCAGTTCTCCAAGTCGTTTTCAAAGTTGGGGTTCAGTACGTAATTTACGGGACGTTTGCTGATCTCTCTTAGATTCCAGCGAGCGACCTCGGTGACCGTGTTCCAAAGTTCGTGCTTGAAAATCGAATCACTGCGATAATATCCGACCGCCCCCGTTCCAGCCGCCAAACATTTCAGGCTGCCGTCGCGCAGCATGGCTGGCGTTGTCAGATTGCCTCCGTATGGCGCGATCATAGGCATGTGGGGTACCCTGTCTCGGATCGCTTCGTTTGCGATCATCACTTTTCGAAGCGTGTTGTTCGTGTCTCGTTCGTAGATCATTGTAACGACACCGTCGATCAGACCTCTGTCCAACCAAGTCGCCCAATCCTGCATGGCGTTCTTCAGGCATTCCCGCGGATCGGGATTTACACAAGCAATGATCTCCAGGTCTTCATCGATCTTGTCCAGGGCTATTCGAAGATCGGCGACAAACTGCGTCACGAAATCCGCTCGGAAACGAGTCCAATCGGGATCGTCCTGAGGCAACTCGAAAGGGTTCTTGCCAAATCTGGTTCGGAAGGCTGAGACGATGACATCGTTATAGCCGGCGGTATTTCCAAAGTACCTGCAGTAGTCCAGCAGAACTCCGTCCACGCCGCTCGTCTCGATCAATCGAGCAACGGTTCGGACCTTATAGGCTCGCACTTCAGGATGACCCCAGCTCAAACCGACCTGCGTACCACTGTCGATAAGTCGACCGTCTCGCCGCTTTTCCCAATAGTCCGGGTGAAGTTCTGCAAACTCGTGGTGCTTCTGCTGATACCCGTCGTACGCGACCGCCAGAGATGGATACATCTTGATTCCATGAGGACGTACTTTCTGTACGATGTTCTTCATGAAGAGATTGGGTTCATACCAAGTGATCGACGGGAACAGTACATCGACGCCGCCCTCGATGGCTTTGTCTATGGTGGCGTTACTCGTCCCGCCATAGACACCGACAAGAGGTTGCTCGGTCGGTTGTTGTTGTTGTGCGGCCAGATCTGGCATTCCGGTCAGACCGAACACCAGGACGAGGGCGACACAGATCATCGACTGGTTTGCAAAGCGAGACTGTCTTTGAGGCATGGGTAATTCCCGTTGTGCGGACAAGTTCGGGGTCGGTGCTTCAGTGGCGTAAGCTTCCAGCTTGCGGTCTATGGAAGCGAAACTCAAGGCAAGTAGGAGGGTGTGAGTCAAATGTTTGTTGGCAAAGTACTGTCCGATAACCAGGTCGAGCAGGTTCAGCACGCGACGGAACAGATCCTGGAAGTCACGGGGTTCAGGGTAATGCACGACGAAGCACTGGCCTTCTGCCGCCGGGCCGGCGCTTGCGTCGACGAGGCGAGCGGCGTGGTCCGTATGCCAAAGGAGCTTCTTCGGCGCTGCTACGTGGATCGTTCAAACCCAGCACTACGGCATTCTCCTTCTGGTGATTCTCGGGCTGGTCATCAAGATTCAACTCGAACGTGATTGGCGTCGTTTTGCTGCCATTCGCGGCACAACCTAGGCGAGCCCTGCTATTTCTCACGACATTCTGGAGTTTTCCGCGCGAGTTCTCACGCAATGGGCGGTGAGCTTCCCAACGTTCGCGACGGTGTCGAGTGTGTTCAAGTACAACCACTGATGCTTCAGAATCCACCACCAGGCTTCGATCAGGGAATTGGAAAAATCGATCGCGGTTTGCGCCAGGACGCGTTTCAAGATCCCGGATGCGATCACTTCGTCCACGGCTGAATTGAAGTTCTCGACGCCGCCATCGACCAGCACGGCTGGCTTGCCTGTTGCCGGTGCAACA
>JASLRF010000221.1 GCA_030744095.1 Pirellulaceae bacterium
TTTTTCCATTCAGTCCAACAATCAGGAATCTACGAAAACTGCCGAGCCGAAGGATTGTGAGTGATATGAGTTTTACCGGCACGCAAATCTGGGCAAACAGGAGAATCGGCTCCTGATTTGCTGACAGTCTTTGCCAACCTGCCTATTCTGAGAATTGGCACATCTTTGAGGCACTTCGAGAGGAACAGAGATCAAGATGAAGAACGCCCCACGCCGTTTTGGACGGAAGTCACTTCGCAACTTGTTGCAAATGGGCAAGAGACGACGCGCAGCGCGGCACCATTCTAGTTCCCGCCGCTTCGAATCGCTCGAATCCCGCTTGATGTTGCACGGCGACAACGGACCACACAACGTCGATCCGAATTACGATCCGACGCAGGCCTTTGACCTTCATGCAGACTTGGCCATCTACGTCGATTCCGAACTGGTGGCGATCGCCGACGATATAGGCATCGATGGCGCGAACTTCACCAGCTTCATTCACACGCATGACGGTGATCCAAACCGGTTGCACTTGGAGCCCGCGGGCGCACAGCCAACGGACTTTGTCACCTTGGGCGACTTTTTCGACGTGTGGCAGAACAACGCAGGAAGCGTGGGCAACAACCCCAATGCTATCCTGACGGATACGCAACTTCTTGATCGCGTTGTTGACGATAACAACACGCTCCAGGCTTACGTCAACGGGTCGCGCTTGGAAGATCATTTTGCCCACTATCAGATCCACGACGGCGACAACATCGTACTCACATACGGAAACAACCCCGTCATTACGCTCGATACCAATGCCGGCAGTGCGCCGGTCTTGCTACTGCGAGACGAAGCGCCAGCTACGGTTACCAACTACCTCCGCTACGTCAATGGTGGCGTGGACTCCAACGGATTCATTGGAAGCATTTTTCACCGCAATGACTTAGGCTTTGTTCTGCAGGGCGGTGGTTTTCGTCCGACCAGCCTGACCACCACAGACATCGCTGAAATCCAAGGGGCATTTAATCCCGCGACGGGCGACTTCGAACATCACATTCCGACGTTCAATCCGATTCCCGATGAACGTATGCCAGGTGATCGCTCGAATACGATCGGTACGATTTCGATGGCTAAGAACAGCGCGGGTGCCACGAGCGAGTTCTTTTACAATGATGGCAACAACTCCGGTTTGGACGCCCAGGGGTTTACCGTCTTTGCCTTGGCGTTAGGGGCGGCGACACCGGTGGGAACAGCGGTTGCCTCTGCGCCGATCAATCAGATCATCGCGCTGACGAATGTGGATGTCGATCCTAGCAACAATGGTACTGGCAGTTTTTCAGTATTCGACAACGTCCCGTACACCGCGGATGGAGAAATGGTCGCGTTCCAGGCGATCCAGGGTGAGGGCCTGGTTCGCGGTATGAAGTTCAATGACCTGGACGGAGATGGCGTTCACGACACCGGCGAACCCGGTCTGCAAGGTTTTACGATCTTCAGCGACGCAAATGGAAACGGCGCCCTGGATGACGGTGAAGTCTCGGACGTAACCGATGTAGACGGTAACTATCTGTTGCGGTTGGCCGCCGGAACTCACTCGATTCGCGAAGTTCCCGCCACTGGTTTTTCACAAACGCTGCCGCAGAATCCCGATTTCTATTCGGTGACCGTGGATATCGGCGGCGAGCTAACCGGTCGCGATTTCGGCAACGTCGGCGTTGGGACACCGACAGCAGTCGACTTGGTCGCGGCGACGGACAGCGGTGTCAGCGATTCCGATGATCAGACAAATTTTAATAACAGTTCGCCGGCTACTGCACCGCAATTTACTGTGACTGGTGTCACGGTCGGCGCGACTGTCGAGTTGCGTGTCGATGGCGTGCTGTTCGCCACGCAGGTAGCTACTACGGACAGCGTCACGCTTACGCTCGACGGCGCAACCACAATCTCCGACGGCCCCCACCAAATCTCAGCCGTGCAATCGGTCGGCGGCGCATTCGGCAATTCGACGTCCTTGAACATCGCGGTCGACTCCGTCGGGCCGAATTTCACGTCGACGGCACCCACGACTACGATCGCCGACGAAGCCTACACCTACAACGTCGACACCGACGACGAAGCGGGGGTCGGCGCTTCCTACGTAATCGTCGATCCCACGACGGGTGTCCCTGTCCCCCCGGTCGTGGGTGAACCCGTGATCAACCCGGTGACCGGTACCTTCGGCTGGACACCGGGCGTTGGCGATGTCGGTGCCAATGCATTCGCTGTCCGAGCCACCGACCG
>JASLRF010000222.1 GCA_030744095.1 Pirellulaceae bacterium
CGCCTTTGCGTGAGACCCTCTTTCAGATCTATTCTTGCAGCCATTGATCACGCGCGAGATGCCGTCTCTTATCAGTTCTTCGCCAAAGTTGATCAGCAACACCAAATACGGGCACGATCCCTATTTAGCTGCGGCATTGCCGTGTTAGGCTCCCTCTGTTCCAGCCATTGAGGGCAACAAGCAATGTTCGCGCCGCAGTTCCAATGACATGGCTGCCAGCACGGAAGCGGATACGGTAGAATGAACGATGAACGGTTGTTTCATTTCCCAATACAGAATGTCGCGCGACTATGGACGTACAGCCACCTCTCGTCTGGTTCGTTATCCTCGGGGTGGGCGTCCTGTTTCTGCTGTTCATGCTCGCCTTGATCGTGATGGTCTTGTGGCTTGCTTTCCGTCGCAAGCCCGTGCCACCACCAGCAAAGTCACTGGATCGTTCCATTGACGTTGCGACGCTTGATGCTTCCGGTGCACCAGCGGGTTTACCCCAATTGGAATACTACGGCTGCCCGGTTCGGCTGGCGGTCTTGATTCTGGCACCCGTTGGACGTGATGGGTCGATCCCGGAGAAAGAACAACTGCCGGAGTTGTTCGAGCAGTTTGTTCCGCACTTTCTTCAAGTGGTTGCCGCGCATCGACCACTACTACACTTCTGGCCCGCGCAGGTCAGCACGGCTGGTTTCGCGAATTCGTTTTTCGGCAACGTCGCCCTGCCCGGCAATCGTGGCAAAGGAACTCCTTGGTGTGCAATGGCAGGACGGTTTACTGCCTTGGGTGGACAGTACCTGGCTGGAATCGTTTGCTGTGGAAATGAAGCCAGCGGGCTTGGACAGTTGGCTATTGAACAAGAAGGGCAATGGCGCGACGTATTGCGGGTCAAGAATTGAGCCATACTTACTCACCGCGGTCCAAGTCGTGAGACCTCGGCCACTGAAGAACTCCACGGCGATGCGCTGTGTCCCGATAGGAAGTGATGATTCGAACTGCTCGCCAACTTCGCGATGACGCCTTGGCAATCTGGCACGCTGGTGTCCAAGCCGTTGATAGCAAACAGCTGATTCTCGACAACGTGCATATCGACGGGGACCATCTGGTCGTCGTTGACGAGCGCTTTGACCTGCAGCACGTGCGTCGCCTCGTGGTCGTGGGTGCGGGCAAGGCCGGTGCCGGAATGAGCCAAGGGCTGGAAGAAGTGTTGGGCGACCGCCGCCTGTCTCACAACGACGTATCTGGTTGGATCAACGTGCCGGCCGACTGCGCTGGACCATTGCATCGCATTGTCTTACATCCCGGACGACCGGCCGGCGTGAACGAACCGACCGACGCGGGCGTTGAGGGTACACGTCGCATTTTGGACCTCGTCGAATCGCTCGATCCCGACGATCTCTGCATTTGCCTGCTTTCCGGTGGTGGGTCCGCACTCCTGCCGCTACCGATCGATGGGATTTCGCTGGCGGATAAACAGGCAATCACAGTTTTTCTCAGTGCCGCAGGCGCGAACATCCAGGAATTGAACACGGTTCGCAAGCAGCTGAGCCTAATCAAGGGAGGCGGCTTGGCCAGCGCGTGCCGTGCGAAACTGATCACGCTGATTATTTCGGATGTCATTGGGGATCCGTTGGACGTGATCGCGTCTGGGCCCACAATTGCAGATTCGACCACAGCAACCGACGCACTGGCAGTACTAGACAAGTTTGTCACCGACCCTTTACAGATTCCTTCCACCATTTGGGAAGCGCTCAAGCGAAAGGCTGGCCAGCCCACGACCATGCCTGACCTGAGCCACGTAAGTCACTTCGTGATCGGGAACAACGCCGTGGCGGTCGACGCCGCCGGAATAGAGGCCGAACGACGAGGCTATTCACACGCTATGGTCGCAGCACGTAACTTGGAAGGTCAGGCCGAAGCTGTCGGGGAACACCTGGCTGATATGGCGATCCGTATGCGCGACGAACCAGGTCCCGATTGTTTGATCACCGGCGGTGAACCCGTCGTGCAGCTCGCCCCCAGCGATCGGCGCGGCGTGGGCGGACGCAATCAGCAGTTGGTGCTGGCGGCGCTAGCACGATTGCTCGCCCGTCAAACTGAATCACCGAACCCGCTGACGGACATCGCGTTGCTGGCGGGAGGCACTGACGGCGAAGACGGCCCCACCGATGCCGCGGGCGCGTTAATTGACGTAGAGATCGTCGAGACGTTGCATCGTCTTCAGCTTGATCCCTCCGCGTTTCTGGCCAACAACGACGCCTATCATCTCTTCAAGCAGCTCGACGCGTTGATTCAAACGGGACCGACACACACCAATGTCTGCGATTTGCGAGTCATCGCTGTTTCTCAGCGGTCACCATATTCCTAGCCAGTTGAACGAACGGGGTCGCGCACTCGACGGATCGTCCGGCCCACGCTGAAAAATAGCGGATTCTGGCAGTGTACGAAGCCGCAGAAACGACCTAGGGCCGGTTGGCAGATGTTGCTAGACTCCCGCTCCGAAATGCCGCGTAACGGTCGGGGTCGCACGCGGTTATCATCCATCTGCAGGAATGCCCACCTATGGTCTATCGAAATGTAACTCGCTCCGTGCTGTTTTCGGTCTTCGCCTGCGCGGCAATATCGCACGTGGCAGCGCAAGTACCGGGGCAACAACCAACCGGACAACAGAGACCCGTGGCGCAGACTCAACCCAGACCGGCGGGTAATCAGGGCGTTGCCCCACAGCGAAGCGCGACTGCTCCCCCCTGGATGCCCCTGACACCGGATCATGAGAAGTACTTGAATGACATTTTGAATTATTGGGAGCACAAGACATCCTCGGTAGAACGCTATCGGTGTGATTTTCAGCGACACGAATACGAAATGACTCGACGTACCACACCGAACAATGGAATGAATTACGAATTCGTTCGAAAGACGTACACCGAGGGGAGGATTCAGTATGCGGCGCCGGACAAAGGCCTGTTCAAAGCGGAAGTCATCAAACACCGAACGCCACCCAAGCAACCGGGAGGTCCACCAGTCTGGGAAGAGCAGGTAGGTGGACCGCGCGAGCATTGGATCTGTGATGGCGCATCGATTTTCGAATTCAACTATCCGCTAAAACAGCTCATCGTGCGACCACTTCCGCCAGATATGAAAGGCAAGCAGATTGCCGAAGGGCCACTTCCCTTCATGTTCGGAGCGAAAGCCGCACAGATCAAACGTCGTTTTTGGGTACGCGTCGTTACTCCACCGAACACGGAGAAGGAATATCATCTCCAAGCCGTCCCCAGAACGCTTCAGGATGCCCAGAATCTCAAAGAGCTACTCATCGTCATCGCTGAAAGAGACTTCCTACCCAAGGGCATGGTGATGTTTCATCTCAACAAAGCAAAGACCTCCTATGAGTTCAAGAACCGAGAGGTGAACTGGAACACCACGCTTGAAGACGTAAACATATTCAAGCGCGCGTTCTTCGCGCCGGCGTTGCCTGCTCGTGACTGGAAGAAGGTCGTTGTCCCGACGGAACAGGCGGCAGCTGGGCCCGCAAGACAAGCGGCCCGGGGCGCGGCAGTGCGTCCGCCATTCGGACCGGTTCGGCAAGCGCAAACCCCGCGCGGTCGACAAGCGCCTCGCTGATCAGGCAGCCCACGGGCGAATTCTCGGGCGACGGTCTCACACGCCTTCGGGCGAAATCCCATCGCAATTGCCGAATTTTGCGGACCAAAGTCGATTTCCGGCAAGAAACGAGTAGATTCCGACGAATTCCTTGTATCGACGTTAGCTGCTTGCGGCGCACAGAACGTTGCTGATTGTGAATTCGCGGGCACGCTGGCGAATTGGGTCGATCGCGATTTAGACATGGTTTTGTCGTCGCGCGATCACAGTCGTATAATTCAAAGTGAGTAGATCACAGGCCTTCGACCCCCCGAATGTTTTCAGGAACCATCTGATGACACGCCAACAATCGGTTCGCCGCGCCAGCAGCGCCTCATTCCCTTGGGTGACCAAGTGGATGGCCATGGCGTTCGTTTGTTTGGTTGCGCAGCTCATTCACGTGCCAGAGTTACGAGCGCAGTCAGAACTTGCCGGCGGACTGCGAGACACGACAACGCCTGCGGCCTATCTGATCGAAGTGCCACTGCCGATCACCGGAATGGTGGATACGCAGATCAAACGAAAGATCGATCTGCTATTGTCTCAGCGGGCAACATCGGAGAAACGTCCGATCTTGATTCTTGAGTTTTCGAGTGATGGCGATCAAGCAGGCGAACGTAGTGAATTTGAACGCTGTCTCTCGTTGGCTCGCTATTTGGCGAGCGACCGACTGGGTGGGGCGCGGACGGTGGCGTTCGTGGCCGGCGATCTCAAAGGCCATGCGTTGTTGCCTGTGCTCGCCTGTGAAGAGCTGATCGTCGACCCGGATGCGGAATTTGGCGAGGCAGGTGTGGCGGAGTCATTCATTGATCGCACGATGAAGAGCAGTTACGCGGAAATTGCCGAACGCCGTCGCACGATCCCACCGGCGATCGCCGTCGGGATGATCGATCAACAAGCTACCGTACTCCAAGTTCAAACGGTCGATGGCGTTCGCTACATCCTGCAGGAAGAACTCGACGCACTCAAGCAATCGACGACTGTCAGTGCGGTCGAATCGCTTGTTGCGACGGGAGATATGGCTCAATTCACTGGTCGTGACTTGCGTTTGAAATACGGCTTCGCCAGTCACTTAGCCGCCGATCGTGGTGAACTGGCCAAAGCACTGCAAATACCCATTTCCGCCATTCAAGACGACCCGTCCCTGGATGGCCCTGGCGATGCGTTGCGCGTCGACATCGCGCGGCCGATCAGTGGCAAGATGGTCAATTGGATCATTGGTTCGATCAATCAGCAGATGGCCGGCCATCCGTTCAATTTCATCTGCATCAACATCGATAGCGCTGGCGGATCAGCCAATGACAGTCTGCGTTTGGCGAATTTTCTGGTTTCGTTGTCGGACCAAGATGTCCGCACGGTGGCTTTCGTTCGCGCCGAAGCTCGGTCGGACGCATCTTTGATCGCATTGGCCTGCGACGAAATGGTGGTCGGTCACGATGCCGTTCTCGGCGGCCCCGGCGCGGTCGTCATTCGCAAGAGCAACTTATCTGATCTTCGGCGTTCGATCCGTGCCATGGCCGAATCGCAACATCGCGACTGGTCGCTGTCAGTCGCACTGGTTGATTCAAGTTTGGTTGTCCATCGCTATATTCGCCAAGGCACCAACGAAGTACGTTATTTTTGTGAAGAAGAGTTGGCAGCGCAAGACACGCCCGACGAATGGAAACAGGATGCCGAGATCCTCGCTGGTAGTGGTTTGTTGGGCATCGAAGCGGTCGAAACGCAACTGGCAACACAAACCGTTGCCAGCTTTGACGAATTCAGACGCGTGTATGCGCTGGAAGATGACCTGGGCGTGGTCCAGCCCAATTGGGCGAACCTGTTGATCGAACGGCTCGCTTCGCCTCACCTGGCCGGCACCATTTTGTTTGTCGGTTTGCTGATGTTCATGATCGAAATTTCGCAACCAGGAATCGGCGTGGCGGGCTTTGTTTCGGCCGTCTGCTTCGTGCTGTTTTTTTGGTGCAACGTCTTGCATGGTACCGCCGGCTGGCTGGAGATCATGCTTTTCCTGACCGGTGTCGGCTGCCTGGTGTTAGAGGTTTTTGTCATACCTGGATTTGGTATTTTTGGCATCGGTGGGTCGGCGATGATTGTTGCGTCCATCGTTCTTGCCAGCCAGACGTTTGTTATTCCGCAGAACAAATACCAGATCGAGCAGTTGCCCCAATCTCTGTTTGTCCTCGTCGCGGCAGGAACGGGTGCCTTCTTCTCGATATTCCTATTGCGCAAATACTTGCCGGACACGCCGATACTGCGCCACATGCTACTCGCCCCAGCCGAGGACGAAGAACTCGAGGACCTGCAACAGCGCGAGGCCGTTGTTCACTGTGAACACCTTGCTGGCAAACGCGGCACGACAACGACACGATTAAATCCGGCCGGCAAGGCTCGGTTCGGCGACGAAGTGGTCGACGTGATTGGTGAAGGAGAGTTGATTGAACAGGGGACGGACGTTTGCGTGGCGAGCGTGCGAGGTAGCCGAGTTGTTGTCGTTCCGATCTCCAGCCCCGCAGAGGCGCGACCTGCCTGACGTTGTCCATGTCAGCACTGCGAGCTTAGGATCGTTCGAGGAATTACTGTCCGATAGTCGCCTTTCGCTCTGCGAAAGGAACGTGCTTTCGCGGAGCGAAAGACGACAATAAGAGATCGAACACTGCCTACGACGAATTGTCATTTGATAAGGGTCGTCACCATGGATCTTATTTTGTGGGCAATCGCCTTGCTGTTGCTGGGTCTGAGCATGTTGATTCTGGAGGTCTTCGTGCCGTCAGGCGGCGTGCTGAGTTTCCTGGCAGTGACCTTGATCGTCGCTTCTGTCGTGGTCGCCTTCATGGATGGTTTCAAGTCGGGTACGATCATGTTGATCACCGTGACGCTTTGCGTTCCGGTCCTCCTCTGGAGCGCCGTCCACTTGTGGCCTCACACGCCGATCGGCAAGCTAATTCTGGCTAAGCGACCAGCCCACCCGGACGACGTTTTGCCGGAAACCGAAGCCTATCGGGGCCTGCACGGTTTGATTGGGAAACGCGGTCGAGCCGTCAGCAAGATGTTGCCCGGCGGCCTGGTGATGATCGCCGGCCACAAATACGACGCACTGAGTGACGGATTTGCCATCGACCCGGATCAAGTCGTTCAGGTGATCGACGTACGAACGAACCGCCTTGTTGTTCGACCGGCGGAAGGCGAAATCGACTCCGTGGATGCCATGCTGGGAGGAACCAGCCCAGATGAAGCACCGTCTACGAGTGCGGAATCGGCTGATGATGTCCTCTCGACACCAGTCGAATCTCTGGGTCTGGACGATCTGACCGACCCACTGGCTTGACACCGGTATCGCGCAGGGGTTAACGTCGTGTGCAGGTTAGGTGGTCGTCTCTGGCTGTTGCCGGAAATCCACCAAGATCTCGCCGCAAAAAAAGGGAATCTCACCATGTTGTTGGCTCAAGACGCAGACATCGACCCCGCCGCCATCGCCGCCATTGTCGGGTTGGTGATTGTTATCCTTGTGTTCCTCGGCATCTTTGCGGTCTTCGCTAGTTATTTCCGTCTCTGGGTTCAGTCAGCGTTAACGGGCGCTGGCATTCGCATCTGGGATCTTCTGGGAATGACCTTTCGCAAAGTGAACGCCACGGTGATCACACGCAGCAAGATCATGGCGGTCCAGGCTGGGATCGATCGTACCGAAATCACAACCAAAGCCCTGGAAGCCCATTTCATGGCCGGAGGCAACGTTCAGCTGGTGATTCGGGCGCTGATCGCCGCACATAAGGCGAAGACCATTCAGCTGACATTCCGTGAAGCGACGGCCATCGATCTGGCCGGACGAAACGTGCTGGAATCGGTTCAGACCAGCGTCTATCCCAAGGTGATCGATTGCCCGGCGAAAGGCTCGCCGCGCGATTCGCTGGACGCCGTGGCCAAGGATGGAATTCAGCTGAAGGTGAAGGCACGTGTTACCGTGCGTGCCAATTTACAGCAATTGATCGGTGGTGCCACGGAAGAGACCATTGTCGCGCGCGTGGGCGAAGGAATCGTCTCCGCCATCGGCTCGGCCGATTCACACAAGAAAGTGCTTGAGAACCCCGACGTGATTACCAAAGCGGTGCTGTCGAGGCGACTGGATTCTCAGACGGCATTCGAGATTGTCTCGATTGATATCGCCGACATCGACGTGGGACAGAACATTGGTGCTCGTCTTCAAGCGGACCAGGCCGAAGCGGATACACGCGTAGCCCAGGCTCGTGCTGAGGGGCGCCGAGCGATGGCGGTGGCGGCTGAGCGAGAGAAATTGGCATCGATCGAGCAGAGTCGCGCCGCCCTGGTTGATGCGGAGGCCGAAGTGCCCCACGCCATGGCCGAAGCATTTCGCACTGGCGCCCTCACAATTGTCGATTACTACAAACTTCGCAACGTGCAAAGCGATACGGATATGCGCAAGTCGATTGCACGAACCAGCGGCACTTCCTGATCACCCGTCCGACCTGAGAAAGAGTTCACCATGGCTGGCGATATCGAGGATTTCTTGCGACGTGCGGCACAACGCCGCGTCCCACAACCACC
>JASLRF010000223.1 GCA_030744095.1 Pirellulaceae bacterium
TTGATCAAACCAAACCACAACATATAGTACCTACTTGAGGGAAGTGGATACCCATTTCGCAAGAATTCGGACGTTCCCGCTGTACCCCCGAAGTCTCACGCCTTCGTCTATGTGAAACGACCTTCCACTTGTGGAAGCATATCCTAGCTAAAGGAATCAATGCCATGGCGCTCAACATCGCCCCAGGGGAAACCACAATCGGCTGGATTGGAATCGGAGTGATGGGTTCCAGCATGTGCGGGCACCTGGTCGATAAGGGTTTCGCCACGACCGTCTTCACACGGACGCAGAGCAAAGCTGAAGGTCTGTTGGCCAAAGGTGCCACTTGGGCGGCGACCCCGAAAGCGGTCGCCGAGCAGAGTGATGTGGTGTTTTCGATCGTCGGGTTCCCCAGCGATGTCCGTGAAGTGATGCTGGGCGCCGAGGGCGCGTTGGCTGGCAGCAAGCAAGGCAACATTCTCGTGGACATGACCACCAGCGAACCGTCATTGGCCGTCGAGATTGCCGACGCGGCGAAGGCTCGAGGAGTCACCAGCATCGACGCACCCGTTTCCGGCGGCGACGTTGGCGCACGTGAAGCTCGCCTCTCCATCATGATTGGCGGTGATAAAGATGTCGTTGACGCGCTGCAGCCCTGTTGGGAGGCGATGGGAAAGACGATCGTCTATCAGGGTACTGCCGGCGCAGGCCAACACACGAAGATGGTGAACCAGACGTTGATCGCAACGAACATGATCGGCGTGTGCGAAGCGTTGCTGTACGCGCACAAGGCAGGCTTGGACCTGGAAACGGTCATGCAGTCGGTTGGATCGGGAGCGGCTGGAAGTTGGTCGCTGGCTAATCTTGGTCCGCGGATCATCGCCAACAATTTCGACCCAGGCTTCTTCGTCGAACACTTTATCAAAGACATGGGAATTGCGCTGGACGAGGCCAAGCGAATGCAACTTGCATTACCGGGACTGGCGCTGGCCCATCAGCTGTATCTGGCACTGCAAGCGCAAGGCCACGGTCGAGATGGCACGCATGCATTGGAGCTGGCTTTGTCTTCGATGGCAGGAATCGACTGGAAGGGCCGCTAAGGTCTCCCTGTTCTGCCCCGGGTCTCCTGACTGGGACCCTGTTCTGCCCCGGTCTCCCTCTGTTGTGCCCCGGTTTCCTGACCGGGACACGACGCCGACCGAAGGTCTCCACTTCGCAACTACCGTTTCATCTCGAGTTCAGCAGGGGGAGACCTTCGGTCGCGACGCGTGGCTGGGTCGGGAGGCCCTGCCACAACCAGCAACGTCGCCGGACTGCCCGTTACGGGCGTTCTTGCCACCGGTTGCTATTGTACGTCCAGCGATTCTATCGGAAGCACCGAGAGGCCACAGTCTTCTTTGCCGATAGAGTAGACCACATAGAGCTTACCATCGTGTTCGTAACCGTACGGGTAGGACCACTGTTTTCCTTTGGCACGGCCTGGAAATCGAGGTGGTTCCGACCTCCCATGTCGCAGGCGCCACATGCGACACAGTGACAATTCGCCCGGTCGGCCGGTTGAAATAACCAGAGTGTCGCGGTTGTTCCAATTCGAAATCAAAAACAGTTGGCCCGAACTGAGTTTGCCCAGATACGCCTTGGCGCGCGGCATTGGAAGATTGCTCTCGATCGTCTCCGACCAATGGCGACCGTAATCGTTGCTGGTCGACACCCAGGCCACGCCGAGACCGCCCCGGATCACGGCCAGCACATGGCTACCTTCTGCCCATACCGTGGTTTCCGCATAGCTGGGCGCAAGCCGCGGCGGATAGGGGATTAGCACCGAATCCCACTTGGTCAGATCCGCGCCGTGACTAATCGCGACGACGGGTAACCCGTCTTTGTCCTGACCACCGGTGATCCACTTGCCGTTGGCCATCAGCACCGGCTGGTCGTAAGGCCAGCAGTTCCGCATTGCGATGCCGCGGGATTTCCACTTGTCCTTGGCTTCATCCAGTACGAATGCTTCCGCCTTGAGTCCTGGAAATCGGCGGCCCGGAACACCGACGCCGAACCGTGAACAGATGGTCCACACGCTGTCATCATGGACGAATAACACACCATGACTGTGACGATCGGGCCCTTCAAAGCCGGGACCGATCATCTCGACGTTCGACCAGGATCGGCCGCCATCACGGGATCTTCGACCTTGCAGCGTCTCACGTGGCCCGTTCTCGTTGGTCGGACTGTTGGCCCAGTTGGCGTAAAACACGCCCTTGTGATGCACAATCGACGCGCCGTGGAGAAATGTATATCCACCCTCGACGGCACGATGGATCGTGCGGTGCTGTATGCCGACAACTTGCGGGATTCTCGCGGCCTGTGTTTCGAGTGCAGGTCCGGTCCACAACATGTGGGGTGGACGACGTTGCCCGCGCTCGTCGGCGACCGCCAGGGACGCGCTCGCTGCCACGCCTCCAATCAAGGCGGCCATCGGCAGCGCGCTAAGCAACCATGTCCGTTTTCTATGCAACAGCACGTTGCCTCTTGCCAAAAACTCACTCATCGGCTTCAGCCGTTTTCGGAGCGCACACCGTCGGCGTGACAATGGCCGCAATGACCAGCCCCGCCAATGTCCAGCCCACAACGTTGTCAATCACGAACGCAACCGTATAGTCCAGCGGGAAATTCATCCAGTTCCAATACGATACGTGACCAATCAGCGCCGTGAAGATTCCCATACCGACCACGAAACCGACCCGATATCCATAACTCTTGCAACAACCAGAGGCGGCAGACTGAAGTGGACCCCAATTTCTGGACAGGTCAATAAGGGGTAAAATCGTCAAGATTTCATCCTACCAGGAGGGTTCTATAGATGTCACGGAAGCGACGCGTTTTGGGCAGTAAGTTTAAGGCGAAGGTGGCGTTGGCCGCGA
>JASLRF010000224.1 GCA_030744095.1 Pirellulaceae bacterium
AGTTCGTCCACAAGATCTGGCTGCGACGACATTTCGTCACTTGGGGATTGACCTGAAAGCCCATTGGACCAATCCGACCGGCCGCCCGATTCCGATTGTTACCGAAGGCGGGCAACCCATTAGCGAGTTGTTCTAGGCGACACCACGACGTTCGTCTGATTTGGTAGCATCGCCCACCATCTGTTGTTGCGGCGTGCCCCTTCGGTGGCTGTGAATTCTAGCGCGACAGGTTTGAGCGAGGTTTTTTAGTATACGCTTCCAGCTTGCACTGCAAGTTTGTCCGTAGCGCAAACAGTGGGAATTATTCATGCTAGCGTCCGCTGGCCTTTCTTGAGATTCTTTCCAAGATTCGCCTCACCATGACGAAACCACTACATGTGCCACATCGGCTAGCATTGCCGCACCCGGCACTCTCCTTCTATCGCAACGGCGTAACGTACTCTCTAACTTGACGCACTAAACCTTGAGGATGATTCATGACCGGACTCAAAACGCGACTCCGCGGCACTGTTGTGGTGCTTGCTGCCACCATTTGCATCTGCGTTGGGTCAGCTGTTTTCTCCTACCATTTCGGTTATCTGCAAGGTACGCGGGAAACGATCAAGAACAGCTCGACTGATCCGATCCCACCCGATCATTTTGCACCGATGCCCACCGAAGATCCAATTGAAATACGATGGGATCTTCTTCGCAATGCCACCAATGAACTCGAGTTCAACGGTACCGCGTGAGGCGGTTGACTGTCCTTGGTCAGCGTGGTGCCCAGTGTGGCTTCACTGGCAACGCGCCAATGCGCGCGCTACGTGTCAACACCATCGCAATCACTAGCATTAGCACGACGACATGCAAGCAGCCGCCTAGCCTGATCATCCGTGCATCTGCGTGTAGGCAGTTCGGTAGCAGGCGCTTAGGTTGCCACCAGTCGAAGACGATTGCGAACACGTAGCAATCCCCAGGCAACCTCTGTTTGTGTCTCCCCCACTATCGTCACGCGCCGGTCTCAGATCGTCGACGAGATTGCGTTGCATTCCAAAGGTAGGCGGTTTACCTTGGTGCACGTGTCCGTGGTCCACTCCGTTGGATTTCCAGTCAGGCGGAATCAGGAATATCTATGATCAACGGAATCTGACAAGGCGGCTTGTGGCTTAAGAAACGAGAGGTGCATAGTGAGGGCGATTGACGCGCATGGAGCAGTGGCGACGTGGTTCGTTGTCTTCTCGGCGATTTCTGTCGTGGCGACTGCCGAGCCGTATTATTTGCATCCCTTTGAACGTGTGCAGCTGACTGACACGTATTATTCAGAGGGTGCGAATGTGGGTGACATCAATGGCGATGGTGTGGTGGATGTCATACATGGTCCGTATTGGTTTGCCGGCCCTGCCTACCAAGAAAAATTTGAAATCTACGCACCCAAAGCGCAACCGCGCGAGGCGTACGCGGGCAGTTTCTTTTCCTGGGTTTACGATTTCGATCAAGACGGATCGAACGATGTCCTCGCCGTTGGCTTTCCGGGTACACCGGCATACGTTTATCAGAATCCCGGCGATGGCGGGTTTGATCGCCACTGGAAGAAGCATCAAATCTTTGATTGGGTGTCAAATGAATCCCCACACTTCACAAATCTCGCCGGTGATCCGCGACCGGAATTGGTGTGCACGCGCAATGGTTTTTTTGGTTATGCAACTGTCAACTGGGAAGCGCCATTCGAGCCGTGGACGTTTCATCCCATTTCCGAGCAGGTCGCGACGAAACGGTTTGGGCACGGGCTGGGCGTCGGTGATATTGACGGTGATGAGCGGCTGGACCTGATCGCCAAGAACGGCTGGTTTCGTCAGCCGCAGGCGAATACGCCGGACGGACCTTGGAAATTTCATCAAGCGACGTTTGCGCAAGGAGGCGGTGCGGAAATGTACGCTTACGACGTGGACGGGGATGGCGATCAGGATGTCATCACCAGCTTGAACGCGCATGCGTTTGGCCTGGCCTGGCACGAGCAGATTCGTGAAGGTGATCAGATCCTCTTCCGCCCGCACCTGATCATGGGAAGCAAGCCGGAAGACAATAAGTATGGCAAGGTGTTTTCCGAATTGCACACTGTCACCTTGGCCGATATTGACGGCGATGGTCTGAAGGATATTGTGACCGGCAAGACCTATTGGTCGCATCACACAAAGAGCCCGATGTGGGACGCCGGCGCCGTGGTCTATTGGTTCAAGCTGGTTCGTGGCGAAGACGGAATCGACTGGATCCCTCACCAGATCGATAGCGAAGCGGGTGTTGGGCGGCAGGTCGTGGTGGCCGACGTCAACGGCGACGAACAGCTGGACGTAGTCGTCGGTGGCATGAAAGGCGCGCACGTCTTGTTGCATCGCCGCCAGGAAGTTGACGCCGAGCAATGGCGTGCGGCGCAGCCATCGCTTCCCAAACCGCTGGCCGAAGGGCTATCTCCCGAGGAAGCGGCACGCCAGATGACCGTGCCCGATGGGTTCCAGGTTCAATTGGCCGCTGGTGAACCGGATGTCCATCAACCGATCGGATTCTCCATCGATTCGCGTGGACGATTGTGGGTTGCCGAAGCACACACGTATCCACGTCGTGCACCGGACGGCGAAGGCCAAGACAGGATCACAATTTTGGAAGACACTAACGGCGACGGCACGTTGGATTTGCGCAAAGTCTTCATTGAAGGGCTGAATCTAGTCAGCGGGATCGAGGTTGGGTTTGGCGGCGTGTGGGTGGGGGCGGCGCCGTATCTCATGTTCATCCCAGATCGTGACGGCAACGACCTGCCGGACGGTGACCCGGAAATCCTCTTGGACGGTTTTGGCTATCAGGACACGCACGAGACGCTGAATGCGTTTATGTGGGGGCCCGACGGCTGGTTGTATGGGTGCCACGGCGTGTTTACACATTCGCGCGTGGGCAAGCCAGGGACGCCCGATGCCCAACGCGTGCCGATGAATGCGGGCGTGTGGCGTTTCCATCCCACGCGGCACGAATTCGAAGTCTTTGCCTTCGGAACAAGTAATCCGTGGGGAGTCGACTTTAACGACGTCGGGCAAGCGTTTGTAACCGCTTGCGTCATTCCTCACCTGTTTCACATGGTCCAGGGTGCGCGGTATCACCGACAGGGTGGCCGTCATTTCAATCCATACACCTTTGACGACATCAAGACGATCGCTGATCACGCCCACTTTGTGGGCAACATACGCGACCATGCCTGGTGGGGGCACGAGCCCCAAGTGCCGACGGACACCTCGCGAGCCGGCGGCGGCCACGCACATTGCGGCGCGATGATCTATTTGGGCGACAATTGGCCAGCTCGTTATCGAAACCACATCTTCTTCAACAATATCCACGGCAATCGCGTCAATTGTGATCTCTTGGAGAACCATGGCTCGGGCTACGTGGGCCGTCATGGCAAGGATTTCTTGTTTGCGAACGATCGCTGGTTTCGTGGGATCAACTTGAAGTATGGTCCTGACGGCGCCGTTTACTTGATCGACTGGTATGACAAGAACGCTTGCCATCGCAACACTCCCGAGATATGGGATCGGACCACTGGGCGGATCTATAAGATCAGTTATGTCGGACAGGACAACGTGGCGGAAACGAAATCGGATCAACCGCCGGGATCGCCACTCGATCTGGATGGCTTGAGTGACGAAGCGCTCGTGGATTTGCTTTCCCATCGCAACGATTGGTATGTGCGGATGGCTCGACGATTGCTACAGCAGCGCGATAGCTCACCTGCGATGCAAAGTCAGTTGGATCGAATGATCAACGAGGCAGCGACCGTTCCTTTACAATTGCGTGGTATGTGGGCCCAGCATGTTACAGGGGGTCTGGACGAAGCTCGCGCCATGCGACTGCTTGGCAGTCCGCATGAGCATGTTCGAGCCTGGACTATCCAGTTGCAGCTCGAAGATAACCAGGCCTCGACGGAATTTCTGGCGCAACTGTCCCAGATGGCTCAGCACGACGAATCGCCGATCGTTCGTTTGTATTTGGCTTCCGCGTTGCAACGGCTTCCGGTTGCTAAGCGTTGGGCGATCGCCGAGGCGCTTGTCCAGCACACCTCCGACGCTGAAGACCACAACTTGCCGCTACTTTATTGGTATGGCATCGAACCGCTGGTGGCCGTCGACACGCCGCGCGCGATGGGTTTGGCTCAAGAATCCAAGATCCCGCTGGTGACGCGCTACATCGTTCGCCGCGCCGCAAATGATGGAAGCATGTTGAACAACGTGTTGACATCGCTGCAAGAGCAATCGCAGCCGGAATCGCAGTTGTTGGTGTTGGACGAAATCCTCAACGCGTTCGAAGGGCGTGTGGACATTGCGATGCCCACGGGATGGCCGTCAACTTATGATAAGTTGGTCAAGAGCGACAATGAAATCGTACGCGACCGTGCGGATCAGATTGCCATTCTGTTGGGTGATAAGCGGATCTTCCCGCGAATGCGCGAGCTGCTGACAAATCGGCAGGCAAAGATCGACAAACGCCGGCAGGCGCTAGACATCTTGGTACGTGGTCGGGACGCAGATGGTGCGAGTGCCTTTCAGTCGGTCTTGGACGAACCACACTTGCGCGGTGCCGCGATTCGCGCACTTGCTGCCTTGGATGACGCCAAAACGCCCACCTTGATTTTGCGTCATTATGCCAACCTCACCAGCGAAGAGCAGCACGACGCCATCGCCACCCTGGTCTCCAGACCGACGAGCGCGCTTGCCTTATTGGACGCCATGAGCCAAGGCAAGGTTCGAACAACCGATGTGCACGCCTATCATGTTCGACAACTGCAGCGTTTCAAGAATGCCGTACTGACGGCGCGCATTAGCGAAGTCTGGGGCGCCATTCGCGAAACATCGGGTGATAAGAAACAGCAGATCGCAAAACTCAAGACAGCGCTATTGCCAAAACAGATCGCCGCTGCGGACTTGGGGCATGGCCGGCAGTTGTTCACCAAAAACTGTGCAACGTGCCATACGTTGTTTGGTGAAGGTGAAAAGGTGGGTCCGGACATTACCGGATCTAATCGAGCGAATCTGGATTACATCCTCGAGAATGTGATTGACCCGAGCGCTGTGTTGGGGAAAGACTATCGGATGACGGTGATCGCAACCACGAGTGGCCGTGTTATTTCCGGATTGGTTCAGAAGGAAACCGATAGTGCTGTTACGCTGCGGACGCTCAATGATACTGTTGTCGTTGCTAAGTCGGAGATCGAAGAGCGTCAGCTATCCCAACAGTCGTTGATGCCAGATCAACTGTTGGACCAGTTGAAGCCGGACGACATTCGTGATTTGATCGGCTATCTCGCCAGCCCGACGCAGGTCGGATTAAGCGGGCCCAAAGCACCGATCGATCCGGAGACAAAACGTGTGCCTGGGGCGATCGAAGGCGAGGGGATGAAGATTGTCTCTAAGACAGCCGGTGATGCTCGCAGCCAGGCAATGGGTGGGTTCAAGAAAGACCGCTGGAGTGGCGTCGATCATTTGTGGTGGACGGGTGCCAAACCGGGAGCCCGTTTGGAGCTCGAGCTGCCTGTTGAGCAAAAGGGACGCTTTCAGCTCGAAGTCGTTCTTACCAAGGCCCGCGACTACGGAATCGTGCAAGTGACTCTGGACGGGCAGCGCATCGGCGACCCCGTGGATTTGTTCAACGCGCCAGATGTCATCACGACGGGCCTGCTGAAGTTTGGCGAGCACGATCTGAAGAGCGGCGCCCATCGACTAGGAATCGAGATTGTCGGCGCGAATCCGAACGCACAAAAGTCGTATATGTGTGGCCTCGATTTTGTCCTCCTGACTCCCGTGACGGCGCAATAGTCGATTTTCGAACCGTCAACCCGTGCCCCACGCCGTCGAGTTGACAGGTTGTAATTCGATTACGCAGGTTACGTTGGTGGTATGAGCGCACGCCACGGCTGACAAATCTTCTGAGTGCTCAGCAATAATCGAAATTGCGGATTGAAATCCGCTACTCTGCGCCGCTAGACTGTTGGTAGGATAAAGCGATTGTAAGGTGTTCCCAGGCAATCGGCGTCTTGCCAGGCGGGGTTTCATCAGACACTGGCTTGGCATCCTGCCAGATTTCCGTGACGTACTATGTAAGTTGCATGACGGATAACCACGCTTCGTGCAAAAGATGAAGTACGATGCACCTTCCCAATGAGCGATTTGAATGACGATTCAGCTGGTTTGTCACCACCACCACAGGATTGAATTGTCGGAATCGCAGATCAACGCGCAACGATATATTGTGTGTCCTCTGTGTGGCTGCGCCTCGGCCAGCAGGAGAGCGAAACAAACGGCGGGTATGGACCCGCTCAGTCCCACTATGGACATAGCGCCGCCGGATCGCGCGAGCCAAATCGCTAAGACGCTCTCGCCGCGTCAGACGGTACGTGAGATCGATCCAGCGGACGAAATAGGGCACGAAGGGGAACCAACGGAGGATTTGTCGGACGGGGCGGTTGTGCCGACGCTGTGCAATGATTCGGAGTCGACGCAGGACGTTGCGGATGCGCATGTCGATAGCCGAGTGCAACAGATTCTTGATGTGGACAAAGGCATTCAGGACCCAACGGAGGAGATGGACGAATTCCTGAACACGATGGAATTTGAGCCCGACGAAGCGCTAGAAGACGATGGTGATGCTCGACCGTCAAACGCACTCCTTGGCACAATGGATTTTGAGTCGACGCCGACAGGACAACTGGCTGACCCAGAATCGAGGGACAGCGATGACCAGGGTTCGTCATTTGGCGCCAAAGTGGCGGGGCCCGCCCCAAACCTGCCCAATCACACCATAGGCGAAGAGCTTGGACGCGGAGGGATGGGGGTTGTCTATCGTTGTTACGATGAGCGTTCGGGCCGGCACGTCGCCTTAAAGACTTTGCAGCAGATCAGCCCGGCTGACTTGCAGAGATTTAAGCGTGAATTCCGTTCGTTGGCGGACCTGGCTCACCCCAATGTCGTCGCCCTCTATGAACTCTTGGGACACGGAGACACGTTGTGCTTCACGATGGAGTACCTGGAAGGCGTTGATTTTCTGGAATATGTCTGGTCCGGTTTTGACGGGATGCATAGCGAGAGATTCAGCCAGATCATTCCGCGCGAGCAACCCGGTAGTCCGCGGCTTACACCGCGCCGAATCAAACGGTTGTACGAAGCGCTCAAGCAACTGGCAGCCGGGTTGGGCGCATTGCACCAGGCGAGCATCTTGCATC
>JASLRF010000225.1 GCA_030744095.1 Pirellulaceae bacterium
AGGTCCAACACATTATGTACAAAATGGATCGGGAATTCACTGCAGCTCCGGCGGGTGATCCAATGAGGATTCGGAATGATGTCCACGATCGCCCGAATTCTGTGGTACTTTATAGGCCGATACGGTGGGCTTGCCGCTTGATGGGCGATTTTATTTTTCATCTTGGGCGTTGATCAGCGGCAGCCGGCCAACTTCGATGGGGTCATGTTGAAATTCAACGCAGAAGCCAAGAGACCACGACTGTGACATCGGGAAACCACACTGTGATAACACACATAAATGCTCTTTTTACCTGTCTGCTCTGGACCTCCCTGTGTATTGCCTGGTCGGCAACCGCCTTCGCCACGCAGCGCCCCAACGTCATCGTGATGCTGGTCGATGATTTGGGTTCGCAGGATGTCGGTTGCTACGGCGGGCCGGTGAATACCCCCGCGCTCGATGATCTTGCCGCCAGAGGCGTGCGTTTCACGGACTTTCATTCCGGTGCTGCAGTGTGTTCGCCTTTGCGGGCGACCCTGATGACCGGGCGGCAGCACATGCGAGCTGGCATTTACCACGTGTTGCAGGACCAAATGCACAACGCGCATCTGCTCGAGCGCGAGGTGACGGTCGCGGAGCTGCTCCGGCAGGCCGGCTATGGCACTGCCCACTTCGGCAAATGGCACATGGGTATATCCTCCGGCGCTCGAAAGAAGCCGTCGCCGTCGGAACACGGCTTTGATTACTGGTTTGGTTTGGCCAACGGCGCACACCCGAGCCACAAGGATCCCGTCAACTTCATCCGCAACGGAAAACCGGTCGGCCCTATGAAAGGCTACTCTTGCCAGCTTCTCGCGGATGATGCGATCCGCTGGTTGGAGGAGAAGCGAGTCCCGGATCATCCGTTCTTCCTGAACATCTGGTTCAATGAGCCGCACGCGGTGATTGCGGCGCCAGATGACATCGTGTCGCGCTACGGCGACCTCAAGGACGAGGCGGCGATCTATTCAGCCACGATTGACAACACCGACCGCGCCATCGCGCGGGTCGTGGCGAAACTCAAGGACATCGGCGCGCTGGAGAACACGCTTATCATCTTTTCGTCTGACCATGGAAGCTACCGCGACGACCGGAACGGCGGCTTGCGCGGCAACAAGGGCTCCAACTTCGAAGGCGGTCTACGGTCGCCGGGCATCTTCTTCTGGCCGCGCGGCTTTGCGGGCGGACGGGCCCTGGCCGAGCCGTCGGGTTCGGTGGATTTACTACCGACGATTTGCGGATTGGTTGGGATCGAGAAACCGACGGGTGTGCATCTCGATGGCGCCGATCTCTCACCGCTGCTTACAGGACAGGGGAGGTTCGAGCGAACGCAACCGCTGTTCTGGCATCTGCCGACATCGGGGCCCGCCGTGGCGCTGCGCGATGGCCGTTACACATTGATGGGTTATCGGAACTACGAACTGCCGCAGAACCACACCGCCATGAACGCGTTGCTCGAGCGTATCGCCAAGCTTGTGGGAGCGGACGGGAAATCTGGCGGAGGGAATCTTCGGAGCAGAGTGTTCAACACGACTTTCTCGAGCCCCGAGGCCAATCGGCTGCGCAGAGAGTACGTGCAATTGAACACCTTTCAGGAGTCGTGGATTCCGCTCATCAAGGCAGGCGGTTTCCGGCGGTTCGAGCTGTATGATGTGATCGACGATCCGAAACAAACGAAGGACATCAGTACGCAGCAGCCAGGAATTACAGCACGTCTGAAGAAGAAGCTACTCGCAATACACAAGAGTGTCATGGCAGATTCTCCGGACTGGCTGACGGAAGAGGAAATAGAAGCTCAGGAAAAAGCTCAGAAGGCGCTCGCTGAGTCCCTGGCCAATCCGTCAAGAATGAAGCCGAACGACCTACTGGCCGCACTCGACGCTCGGCCGTTGCCCGACGGCTATGAAGGTTCGCGACATCAAGACTTCGTGGACAAACAGATTGCCAGACTAACGCCGCAACAACGTGGACGCGTGAGCCAATTGTGGAAGGAGAAACAACGCATCGACCCAGACATGCCCAATCGTGGCTTTTCGTTTGTCAAGATTCTGATGTTTGTCGCCGATGGTGAGAAACTTGATGGACAAAAAATCGAACAGAAGAAAGACTGGTTCCGAAAGCAAAAAACCACCAACAAACCAATCGTAAGACCGACTGGAAAGACAGGTGTCGAACTGAACGCAGGACACCCTACGCTGCTTAGTCCCCACTCGGATCCAATCGCGCTGCACCAAGGCACATTGTTCGTGGTAAACACTCCCGCCGATACGCTGGATGTCATTGACACGACAAAGAACAGAGTCGTTAGTCGCATACCCGTTGGCGTGGATCCTGTTTCTGTGCAAGTTCGTCCGGATGGAAAGGAAGTCTGGGTCTCCAATCACATTTCAGATTCCATCAGTGTGATCGACAACGATCCAAACAATCCGACCTACTTCTCAATCATCGCGACCATTCAGGACATTGATTTACGAAAGAAGTCGACGCGCTTCAATGAACCGGTGGGCATCGCCTTCGCCAACAACGAAAAAGCGTACGTTGCGTTGTCGTCCAGCAACCAAATCGCCGTTGTCGACGTGGATTCGCGGCGAGTCGTCGATCACTTGAAGATAACTGCCCAAGAGCCGAGAGCGATCCGCGTTCGCGATGGAAAACTCTATGTCATACCGTTTGAGTCCAACAATCAAACTCAATTGTCCGGCGGCAGAGAAGAAGATATGGACGGCAAGCTGGTCACGTTTGATGCCCAGAAGTTGGCAGACTCCTTCGACACGGTCGGCTTTACAGTTGATGTGATCAAGCATAGCGACATTCCGGATCGCGACCTCTATGTTTTCGACACTGAAACCGACAAGCTAATCACGACCGTCGTTTCGCTGGGAACTTTGCAATTTGGACTGGATGTCGATTCAAATGGTAATGTTCTGATCGCCCACACAGATGCTCGCAACCATGTGAATGGTCGTGCCGGCACCAAGAAACATGGGTTGAAAGAACTCGAGAATCGCCCTTACTTGAATCGGATCGCAAGAGTCTC
>JASLRF010000226.1 GCA_030744095.1 Pirellulaceae bacterium
GACATCGAAGCGTCAAGAATCTGCTCGATCATCACAGGGGCAAAGTTGCCAGTTTGCCCAACTGTCTGTGAAGCGATGGTCCGTGGCGAAGTCGCGTTGTCTGGCGTGTTCCGGCCGGGCGTGGGGAAGGATGGTTTGACGTTGGCCGTCGTCCCAATTCCCAGTTTGTTCTTTCCATTGGACGCTGCTTTGGCCATTGCCAATAGTGATTCATGCGCGATCGGTTCAGCCACCACGGTTGGATAGGCACGATTGAACCAATGCCCACGGCCTGGTCCTGTGACGTCCGCCACATCGCCCCTCTGGCCGTTTCCCAGTTGAAACGGTTCGCTCAACACCATCCAGCGAATCAGCGAACGCAGATCGTGGCCGTGCGCCGCAAACTGATCTGCCAAATCGTTCAACAGTGCCGGATGCGAAGGCGGATTGTGAGGCCCCAGATCATCGGCAGGAGACGTGAACCCATATCCGAAGATGTTGGACCAGACGCGATTGACGACGGCGCGTCGAAAGTCCTGACTCCCGGAGACATAGCGGGCCAACCCAGCGCGGCGATCGAATTCGCTGACGATTCCGCTCCGCGGCACTTCGTTTACGCCGGGCAAGGCCGGATATGCGACTTTGACTTGCCCCAACGTCGTTTCATACATAACTTCCGCATCTGCGTCATCAAAACCGCCGTCGCCATGAAAGTCATGGTTGGCCAACACCGGCGAGGTATCGGCATTGGCGACGTCAGTGCCACGTCGCTCCACACTCAACTGGCGTAAGAACGCATTCAATTCCCAGAAACGTTTTTGCGCCAACGACGAGTCACTGGGGTGATCGTGGCACTGCGCACATTGAATTCGCTTGCCGAGAAAAGCTCTTGCGACCTGCGACGTGGCCCGCGTGGCTTTGCGGTCATAGTGAGCCAGCAAGAAATTCGCGGCACCATTGTATTGTGGCGAGCCAATTTCGCCCGATCCTGTCGCGGTGAGCAGTTCCGTCACGATCTGGTCCAACGGCTTGGCCTGCTGAAACGCTCGTCTTAAGAACTGTTGGAGCCCTTCTCGACTGGTTCTGTTTTCTGCGACTGTCCCCACGCGACCAACCAGCACGTCCGCCCAAAGGCCAGACCAGTGCCGCGCAAATTCGACCACATTTTCTTCCCGTGTGAGCAACTCATCAACCAGTCGGGCGCGTTTGTCCTTCGATCGTGATGCGACAAACGACCGCAACTCCACCTTGGTTGGGCTGCGCCCCAATACCTGTTGGAACAACCGGTTGGCAAATGCATCGTCGCCGGCGCGCGGCGCGGGAGAAATGTCATTTTCTTGCCAAGCCGCGCGGATCGCGGCATCAATGGCCGAGACAACCTGCGCGTCGCCCTGTGCAGCAACAGGTGGCGGGCTGTTGATGGCGAATTCGAACGATCGTTTCTCCGGGCCCGTCGCGAAGGGAGACTCCGTGACGAACTTAGGCGTAACAACTTCGGGCGCGTCATCCAGCAGCGGCGACGAAGCTGCCCTATCGACCATATCGTTCTGATTCGACACGACCCGTGGTTGCGGAGGATCGGGGTCGTTTGAGGAAGAAGTCAGGGGGTACCGAGCAACGTCATCCGTATTGGTTGTAGGCGGCTTGTCTGGCCGCAAGGCAAAGCCAATCCCCAAACCGATGGCCACGACGCTCGCAGCGACCACCATGCTCGCCACGAAACGACTGGCGCGGGGTATTGCTGAACTTGACGAAGTCGACACCTTGTGTGCGGCTTTGATCTTGACTGGATTCTGGACGGGCGGTGCAACGGGCGACTCAGTGGGCAATGACGGCGGCAGCATCGACCAGGCTTGCATGATGCGCGGCGTGAGATCGGGCGGCGTCTGTCCGCCCAAGATCTCGTCCAGGCAAGCGTCTAACATCGGGTCGCGTTCGTCGCTCATTGCAACTTGCTTTCAATACAGGTACGCAGCTTTTGTTTGGCACGCTGCATCAGGTTCTTGGCACCGTGTTCTGTGATCTCCAAATCCGCTGCAATCTTGGCCCGTGACTCGCGGGCCTGAAATCTCAACTGCAGTGCACGGCGAGCCCGTTGGGGCAAGTTCTCCAAACACTCCCGCAAGGCAGCCAACACCTCTTCTCCATTGTCCTCCGCCGCCCACCGACACCAGGATTGGTCCAGTTGTTCGACATCTTCGACTGCCGTGACTTTCCCCGCGCGGCGTTGCAGGGAAACAAACAAGTTATGGGCCGTGCGACGCAAATACGATGCAGTTGCCGATCGGTTGTAGTCCTGGAACGGTCGTTGAAAAACGGACAGAAAGGTCTCTTGGGTCAAGTCCTCTGCTAATGCCGGATCGCAGCCAAGGGTCCGCAGATACCGCCAAACGCCAGCCTGGTGCTCCACCACCAGATGGGCAGGATCGAAACCAGTGGTGTCAGATACCGATGCCGATTTCATGCCTATCGCTATAACGCCAAGGACTAAGGAAGGTACTCGGAAAAAAAGGCCGCTCCGAGCGAAATCATGTGAGATTTAATTCTACCATCTGGATGCATCTAGGGGTGTGGCACAATCGTCGCAATTCACCTCGAAATCACAGAAAACGGACCGGGATACCCCGGTCCGTTTTCCGTTCTCAAGGATCGACGACTGGACTGATCAGGAAAAAAGTTCCTTGATTACCTTCCCCGAATTGGCGATCTTCATCGGGCGGCCGCTTTTGCTGGTAAAGGTAGTGTCGAGCGACATCCCAAGTGCCTTGCAGACACTGGCCATCACATCTTGGGACGTGTACGGTTCGGATTCCACTTTCGTGCCATCGCTGCTGGTGTTACCGACCGCGATTCCTCCGTTCATTCCGGCCCCGCCAACCACGACGCTCCATGCGCGAGCCCAGTGGTCACGTCCCGTGTTGCCATTGATGCGCGGCGTGCGGCTGAATTCACCCATCCACATGATGGCGGTATCCTCAAGCAATCCACGCTGCTGAAGGTCTTCCACCAAAGCACTCATCGCTCGGTCCAGAACCGGTAGTCGTTGGTCGGCCAGAGTGGTGAAGATGTTCTGGTGCATATCCCAGCCACCCAAGTCGACTTCGATGAAGGGCACACCGGTCTCAACCAGGCGACGCGCCATCAGACAACCTTTGCCGAAATTATTGTCACCGTAACGGTCGATAACGTCGGCTGGTTCTTCGGTCACCTTAAAGCCACGCATCTGCTCGCTGGTCATCAGGTTCAACGTCTTCTTCAAGATCTTCTGATGATCCTCGGCAGCGCTGCCACGATTCTGCTTGATGAATCCGCCTTCAATCAAGTCCAATGCCGCCATTCGCTGCATCAAACGCCGTTGGTCCATGCCCATCTGCATATTGCGGATTTGACCGTTGCTGTTAACCGTGAACGGAGCCCACGCCATACCCAAAAAACCGGGGCCGACGCTTCCGCCGCCGACTGTAACGAACGGAGGAATCTCCAATTCGGGACGTTGGTCAATCGTCTCATGAGCAATGACCGCACCATAGCTGGGATGTTCGACGTTGGGGTTCGGCACGTAACCCGTGTGCATGTAATACCGCCCGCGATTGTGATCTGCTTCACGAGTGCTCATCGAGCGAATGATGGCCATTTTGTCCATCACTTTGGCCGTCATCGGCAAGTGTTCGCTAATCTGAGCGTTGCCGCTGGTGGCAATCTGCTGGAATGGGCCGCCGGTGGTCGCGCCGGGTTTCAGATCCCAAAGGTCCATCGTGGACGGTCCACCGCTCATCCATAACATGATGGCCGATTTGCGATGCCGCTTGAGTTGTTGCGCGTTCGCACGGATAGCGTTTCCAAACGTCAACGCTGGAATCGTCATCGCCGAGGCACCGGCCATGTGCGACATAAAGTGACGTCGGTTCATGCCCTTGGGAATTGTCATGGTTATTTCTCCGATGTTTTGTACCGCCTGAGCGGCGCTCGAATACTCGATTGAAGTTATTTCAGTCTGACGTGAGCCACCCAAATCAATGGTTGATAATGAACTCATTGCTATTCAACACTGCCCACCAAATATCCTGCAGAGCGGCGACACCCGCCTTGTTCAAATCGACCTTCTTATTGCCGCCCCTGCCCTGGTCGTTCATTCGAGCGGCGAGGAGCTTGTTGACGATCACCATTTCCGTCGTGGACGGTTTTCGAGCCAGTGCCGACTTGAACAGGAAGTCGATCTTTTGCTTTGGCTGCATGCTCTGGTCGTTGGCAATATCAGCTAGAAAACTGCCGCGATCCGACTCTGTCGCACGACGAATCATCGCACCGTTGAACATCATCAAGGCTTGCGGAATGGTACCGTTAAATGTCGTGGCCTCGGTGCCTTCGTCGTTGCCAAAGGCCGTGACAAACTGGCTCAACCATTGTGCTTTGGCCTTTTCCTGATCTTCATAGCTGCCGCCTCCG
>JASLRF010000227.1 GCA_030744095.1 Pirellulaceae bacterium
CTTTTGCGTGCAGGTTCAGCTCGGCGCGCCGTTGATTTGGCTTTGGACGAAATATCCACTGGCAAGTACGACGGCGTAAACTTCGTGATTGCTGATGCCGAATCCGGTTGGGTGGTTCACGGCGGAGACGACTATGGAGCCGTCAAACTGCAGGAAGGACTGAGCATCATCGCCAACAGCGACGTCAACGATTCGCGCGATGAACGGATTAAGCTCGCTCAACGATTGTTGACGCTACAAACGCTGGATTCGCCCGTGAAGTTCCTGGCGGTGGCCAGCAAAGTATTCGCTCGCCCCGCTTCCGGTCCCGGTCGGCCGAGCATGGTTATGCGAGGCGCGGAACGCGGAACGGTCTGTTCGACGTTGTTGGCCTTGGGAGTGAAGCCGCGAGACGCCATCTATCAGTATGCAGACGGATCACCGGACAACGCCAAGTACGAAGACTTTTCGCCCCTACTACGCGACATCTTGAGCCGTGGCTTGCGAGAGGCACGGACCAAAGTGGGTGCGTAACAGCACTTCGGCCACAAATACAGCTAGTGCGTGTCGCACCGACGTGTAGCGTCCGCGGCGCTTTGTTTGATGAGTCCAGCGGTGAAAAGCCGTGACCGTGATTCGGCACGCGCTCTGGAGACGAGGCGAACGTGTTTCATTACGTTCGCTTTTTTGTATTTCTGCGGATGCAACGGCAGATTCCGGCGGGTTACGCGCAGGCTCGATAGAGCCTCGCATTGCCACGTTTCCCGACTTCACGGAACGCACCGATTTTCCGCAGGCAATATGCGATTCTCTGCGCGTCACTGCGATCAATGCCAAGGCCTTTGGCCAGATGGCTGGTGTCGAAGGTCGAAGGCAAGCCGGCTGGCATGAGCTGCAGCAGATCCTCGGCCGTCCGGAAATCAAAAACTCGATCAATTCGGACGAGCTTTTGGTCCTCAACCTGTTGGTCGCCTTTGCGACGCCATCGCCGTCGGCCGTGCCCCGGAAATCGCCATTCTTCGACCTCTACCAAGGGTGCCTCGAGCGCCAGGTTCTCGTGTGGAAAAATACGAGTGAAGTAGACAAACTCGTGAAACAGATCCAGAATCGTGCCCTTCTTGGGACTAAGGCGTCGACTGACGACCTTGCCGCCACGCCCGGTTTGCTTGATCAACCGCTTACGCGCCACAATGGGTTTCACAACACGGACGCGGTATTTCTTCAGCAAAGAAGCGATTTTGCCTCGAATCGCGGCCAATGAACCGTGTTGAATTTCGATCAGCTCCCCATTACGGACAACATCGATGCGATAATTCCCCAGCGGCTTTTCGATCTGTACGTCCACACCATCTTCGGCGTAGACCTCTTTGAGTTGACGATGTAGTGACGTTTCCATGCCAGTCGCGCCGGGGTTGAACTTCGGAACTGCGAGGCTCGTTTGAGGGAGTCTCGGTGTTTCTAAAGTATCGACGCATTCGGCATTTGGTCGTGACCAGAAATCGACGAGCGATGCCTGTTTATGAGGCTGCTGGTTCGATTCCAAAATCACGGACGGTCAGCAGCGTTTGCAATTGGAAGCCCTTTGCCGCGAATGCTTCGGCACCACCTTCTAAGCGATCGATAATTGCAATGACGGCCTGCACTTTCATGCCGGCCGCCTCGACATGCTCGATAGCCTTCAATGAGCTGCCGCCGGTGGTGACGGTGTCCTCGACAATCACGACGGATTCTCCAGGCTCGACTGGCCCTTCGACTTGTCGTCCTTTGCCGTGTGTCTTGGCCTCTTTGCGCACGATGAATCCGCGTAATGGCAAACCTCGTTGTCCAGCGACGGTCACGACCGCGGCGGTAATCGGATCCGCGCCAATTGCCATCCCGCCGATGGCGTCCGGCACGTTCCCGTCAATCAACTCGAGAATCCCCTCGGCAATCAGATTGGCACCTTGAGGGTCGAGGGTGACTTTACGGCAGTCTAAGTAGAACGACGCTTTCTTACCCGACGCCAAGGTAAAATCACCGAATTCAAGTGCCTTTTCGCGAACCAGGTCGATCAGTGCGTTCTTGTCGTACACGGGCGTATTCTCCACAGTGCTGTTGGAATACGCCTCCTATACCACGGTGTGTGGAAAGGCAGAAGGGGGTGGGCTCCGCGCGAACGTGTTTCAGCTACCGCTGGCGCGTCACTTGGGCGAGCAGACGGCGACGCTTACGGTTTCTCTTTTTCAAAGATCCGTTTGAGCGATGCGGTTGCGGCGTCGACGGTATTGTCCGCGACGATCGGTTTGGGTTGCGGAAGTTTTCCTGGCGGCTTCTTGGGCGGACGTTGAAACGTCTTTTCCGGATCCGGGGGAGAATCCGCCGCGTCGTCCGTTTCGGCGTCCGTTTGAGCGGCGGAAGGTGTCGGGTGAAACTGTCGTTGCTGAGGATCTTCGAGCCGCTGCAAGCGAGCCTCTTCATCTCCTTCCTCGAGCAAGTCGCTGACATATTGGGACACGGGATCGGATTCCACTCCGAATTCAACTTCAAATTCAAGGCGCCCGACCTTGATCCGGTCACCATGTTTGAGTTGGCGAATGTCGGACAACGGGTCGCCATTCAGGAACGTCCCGGTTTCGCTTTCCAAATCGCGAACCATGACCTGTTCGTCATCCAATGTCAATTCGCAATGATGAGGACTAATTGCCTTGCTCAAGCAACGCATATTCGCATCTTCTGCGCTGCCGATGACGAAGCTGCTCCGACGAATGGCGATCACAACACCCGCATCGTCTCCTTTGCGGTTCTGCAGCATCCCATGAACAACTCTGAGTTTGACCTTCATGATCGCGCTCTGTTTCCGACTAGCAAGCTGAAACGACAATCGTCGTCCCGTGGGGAGTGGAATCGCTTCCCAATCCATGGCCGCGCGGTATCGCGCCGACCTTGATTTTCGCACGTCTTCTCTATCATGGTTGGTTCGCTGCAACAGGACAAGACGTGGTCGACCCGGGTTTCCCGAGCGAAGGTGAGCTGAATTGGCGAACCAGCTGAATTATACGCCGCCAATCCGGGATGTGACGCTCGACGTTCGAAAAGCAGGCAATTGTACCAGCGTTCTGTGGCAAACGGTTTGTTGAACTCGATCTACTTAGGCGGGGGTTGAAAACCGGGTGCGGCCAAGAATGTGGTAACTGGTTTGCCATCCTCTGTGTTCCAAACTCGAATTTCACCGTCAAAGCCGCCAGAAGCCAATCGCTTGGTCACGCCATGATAGGCAACCGAAAGGGCCCAATCTTTGTGTCCGGTGAGCGAACGAATCTGTTTATGAGATTTCGCTTCAAATTGGCGGACAGTTTTGTCGGCCGAGGTTGCAAACAGGAACTCGCCACCTGTGGGCAACTTGAAGACCTCACCACCAAACCCAATATCCGCGGATTTCTTGGCATCGGCAATTTTCCAACGGTGGATCTTGTTGTCGTTTCCGCTCGAGAACACTTCGTTCCCGTCCGGATGGAACGCGACGCCTTTGACCGGTTGTCCATGGCCCGAATATGTCACAAGCAGCTCACCCGTCTTCGCATCCAGTATCTTGGCCGTCTTGTCGCGGCTGGCGGATGCCAATTTAGTGCCGTCCCCGTTCCAGGCAACAGCCTGCACCCAATCGGAATGGCTGGTGATCGTCAGCTGGGTCTTGCCGGAAGCGACCTCGAAAACTCGCAGCACGCTATCCGCAGCGACCACCGCTAGTCGATCGCCCTGAGGACTGAATGCCACGTCCAACACCACATCGGAGGTCGTACCGAGGACTTTGAGTAGTTCGCCGTTCTTTGGACTAAAAAGTCTGGCTTCACCAAGTCTCCCTGGAGCTCCACAGGCCGCGGCCAGGATCTTGCCATCGGGGCTGAGTGCCAAGCCATAAGTGCGCTGTCCGACGTTTTTGATCCGACGAATCAACTTGCCATCTTCCGGACTCCAGACGGTGAGTTCGTGGTAGCCACCGGCGATCAACGCCTTGCCGTCACTGGAAAACGCAACGGACGTCACAGGCAGCGTAAACGGATACGCCTCGGGTGGATCGGGATGCGTAAGCGGCGGGATGATGGTGACCAATTCGGCCTTCGGATCTTCGCCATCGAACTTCGCGCCCTCTTCGATCCAGCGTTTGAACAAAGCAATCTGTTCGGCCGGGAGCGGATCGGATTCCATCGGCATCCGTTCGTCCTCATCATCGGAAATCAGGCGGCGATAGGATTCGCTTTCTTCTAACTGGGCCCCCAGAAAACCAGCCGTCGCAGAATCGCCTTCCTTCATGGCGCGCTCGAACGAATCCAAACGGTAGCCACCTTCCGCTTTCTTAGGGCCATGACAGGCGACACAACGGTCGAGCAAAATCGGAGCCAGGTCTTTCCGGAAACTGACCGGATCGGCAGCGTCGGCGTGACCAGGGGCGAGCCACTGGCTGGCCAAGCAGCCGACCGCCAACATAAGAATCCAGTTACGTACGATCATGGTGCAATGCCTGGGGCGAGAGGTGCCGGCAGTCACCCCAAAACACGGGAACGTCCGGCAACCAAGGTTTGGACGTGATTAGTGTTGGAACAGGAACTCGTTAGTATTCAGAATTGCCCAGCAGATATCTTCCAAGGCTTCGATGCGACGACCTCCAGGACTTTGGACACCCTTCTCCAGCTCCGCAACCTGCGCTTGGGCGTCAGCAATTTCCTTGGTGGTGGCTTCGTCCAGCGACTTCGTCACCTCTTCGTCTGACACGGCCACACTTGCGCCAAGTTTTTGCACAAGGTACTCTTGCACCTCGTTACGTTTCCCCGCATCGACTGCCAAAGCGGATTTGAGATCCGCGCGCAGCGATTCGGGAATGGCGACCAGTTTTTCGTCGACCAGTTTGCCGCGTGCTGCAGCGTG